>NZ_JBEPMA010000002.1:0-274407 GCF_040545475.1 Peptoniphilus olsenii
AATATGCTCATAAAGTCTTTAACATAAATTCTGTTAGGCTTTCCAAGTCCTTGTCTTTTCTTTTCAATCAGTCCTATTCCTGATTTAATATCAAGTTCAGCTATTAATTTATTTGCTTTTTCACTCGCACAATTAAATTGCTCTTTTATACTTTCAATTGTGTAGTAAATAAAGACTTTTTCATCTTCATCTATCCAGCCATTTTTATATGAAAGACCCATTCGATTAAGCATATATGAATACAAAACTTTAGCTTCAATAGAAATGCTCTCAAAAATCTCATCTTCCATTAATACCATAGGTAACCTAATAAAGTTATACATTTCAGATTGCCTATTATAAAAATAATCAAAATTCATTCCTACCTCCTCTCTTTAAAATAAAAAAAGACGACAGAATTATTGCTTTCTATCGTCTACGGTTGTCTTATATTTATTTTTCTTCAAATTGATTTTATTGTATAGTTTAATAATTCTAATAATCCAATAACATATATACCTAATTTAGGTAATCCAAATGGACTAAATAAAAATGCTAATATTAGTGCTTCAATTACAATTTGCTTGTCTCCTTGAAAAATGCTAGCTATTCCAATTATAAAAATCAAAGTAGAAACTACGCTTAACAACGCAGTACTCAAACTTAATATGAAGGTTAAAAAAGCTATGAGCAAACTCAACACTAATCTTATCGGTAATAAAATTATTCTAATTATCCATCTCATACATACTCCTAAAAATTAAACTGGGATTCATAACAAACCCCAGTTTCATAATTAGCGTGTCCTTTAATATAATTTTGATCCTGCTGGAATATTATCATCCAGCATTATTAAGTTAAGTTTTTCTTCACCGTCATACTCACAAATTGCAGATATAATCATACCTTCTGAGTCGATTCCCATCATCTTACGAGGAGGAAGATTACAAATTGCAAGTAGTGTCTTTCCAATTAAGCTCTCTGCGCTGTAATATTCCTTAATACCAGATAAAATAACTCTTTCTTTTTCAGAACCATCATCTAATGTAAATTTCAAAAGTTTTTTTGACTTAGGAACTTCTTCGCAGTTTTTAACCTTTACAACTCTAAAATCAGATTTTGAGAAAGTTTCAAAGTCTACCATATCTTCAAATAATGGTTCAACTTTCACTTTTGAAAGGTCAATTTCTTCTGTCGTAAGTTTGTCGTAAGTTTCGTAAGTTTCTTTTGACAAACCCCCATTTTCTGCCTTTTCTAAGCCTATTGGCTTCATTGTTGGGAACAATAACACATCTCTAATACTTGGTTGATCAGTTAGAAGCATAATCATTCTGTCGACACCAATTCCCAGTCCGCCAGTTGGTGGTAGCCCTACTTCTACTGCATTTATATAGTCATAATCCATAGGATGTGCTTCATCATCGCCTGCTAATTTGTCTGCTACTTGTTGTTCAAATCTTTCTTTTTGGTCTATTGGGTCATTTAGCTCTGAAAATGCATTTGCAAGTTCCCAAGTGTTTATGAAAGCTTCAAATCTCTGTGTAAGTCTTCTATCCTTTGGGTTTCTCTTAGCAAGTGGTGATACTTCTACAGGATGTCCTATTACAAAAGTTGGTTCGACTAATTTGTCTTCACAAAACTCTTCAAACATTTCTGCTAAAACTTTTCCCCAAGTAAATGTTTCGTCTAAATTAAGTCCTTTTTCTTTTGCTGCTTGACGTGCTTCTTCGTCATTAGTTATTGTGTTAAAATCTACTCCTGCATATTCTTTTACTGCATCAATCATAGTAATTCTTTTCCAAGGAGCTTTTAATGATATTTCTGTTCCTTGATAGTTAATTACTTCAGAGCCTAATACTTCTTTAGCTACGAATTCAAATAGGTTTTCTGTTATCCTCATCATTTCTTCGTAGTCTACATATGCTTGATAAAGTTCTATATTTGTAAATTCAGGATTATGTTTAGGGTCCATGCCTTCATTTCTAAACATTTTACCCATTTCATAAACTTTTTCGAATCCTCCAACTATAAGTCTTTTTAAGAATAATTCATTGGCTATTCTCATTTGCATATCCATATCTAATGTATTGTGATGTGTGTAGAATGGCCTTGCGTTTGCTCCACCAGCTACTGTTCCAAGTATTGGTGTATCTACTTCTAAGAAACCTAAATTGTCTAAAAACTCTCTAATTTTTTTGATTATTTGAGTTCTTTTTAAGAATACATCTTTTACTTCGGGATTTACTATTAAATCTACATATCTTTGTCTATATCTCAAGTCTGGATCTTTTAATCCATGAAATTTTTCTGGGAGAATTTGAAGTGATTTTGATAATAATACTAAATCAGTTGCACGAACTGTAATTTCGCCCGCTTCTGTTTTAAATACTACTCCATCTACTCCAACTATATCTCCAATATCAAGTCCTTTGACATCTTCATATATTTCTTCACCCAACACATCTTTTCTGGCAAATACTTGAATAGTGCCTTTTGAATCTCTTATGTCAAGAAAACATATTTTGCCGTGGCGTCTTTTGCTCATTACACGACCAGCAATTTTTACTTGTCTTTCCTCGTTTTCATCAAAAGCTTCTTTGATTTCAACTGAATAAGCATCGACATCGTATTTTTCATGAACAAAAGGGTCTTTACCCGCTTGTCTCAATTCTTCTAATGATTTTCTTCTCAAAAGGAGCATTTCATTTTGTTTTTGCTCATTTGTTTTCTTCACAGCTACCTCCTATAGTGTTATTGCACAAATTTCGTACTTAATTAATCCATCTGGCACTTCGACTTCTACAATATCGCCAATAATTTTTCCGATTAAAGCTTGTCCTACAGGTGATTCATTTGAAATCTTACCTTCAAGTGGATCAGCTTCTGCAGAACCAACGATAGTATATTCATCTTCGTCTCCAGATTCCATTTCTTTTACTTTCACTGTTGATCCAATATTGACCACATCAGTGTTTAAGTCACTCTCATCTATTATTTTAGCATTACGCACCATAAGTTCAAGCTTAGCTATGCGTTCTTCAACTTGAGCTTGTTCGTTTTTTGCTTCGTCATATTCAGAGTTTTCTGATAAATCTCCATATCCTAGAGCTACTTTTATTCTCTCAGAAACTTCTTTTCTTCTCACTGTTTTCAAATATTCAATTTCATTTTCAATTTTTTCTAGGCCTTCAGGCGTAAAAAATACTTCTTTTCCCAAAATACTCTCTCCTCATATATAAAAAATAAGGCGATAAACGCCTCTAATTATTGACAAAATATATTGTCCTAATTATTCAGTTTAAAATTTCTACCAAACTATTCTTTTAAATCCTACCCATTATAATAAATATAAGCAAAATTGTCAAGAAAAAGCTTAAAACTCCCATTTCTTTATATTTAATTTTAAAAATTATCTAAATAATAATCTATAAGTTTGATAATTTCATTTTTGTCACTTAACTGATTTAAATGATTTCTTACTTCTTTAGAGTTTTCCATACCTTTAAAATAATGAGAATAAACTTTTCGCATCTCTAAAATTCCTAGTCGCTCACCTTTGTATTTAATTTCACGTAATAGATGATCTTTTAAAACATTTAATTTTTCTTCTTTGCTTGGTCTGAAATAATCTCCATGTTCCAACAGTTCTTCTATCTGATTAAATATAAATGGATTACCTACACTACCCCTGCCAATGGCTATCCCATCAACACCTGAATATTTTATTTTCATTAGTGCATCTTCTGGAGTGAATAAATCTCCATTCCCGATTACTGGAATGTCTAAAATTCTTTTTACATTTTTTATATAATCCCAGTCAGCATTTCCAGAGTAAAATTCTTCCCTACTTCTGCCATGAACTGTAATTCTTGTTGCACCTGCTTTTTGAATATTCTTTATAGACTTTATTGCGTCAATTCCATTAAAGGACTTTCTAACTTTACAAGTAACAGGTATATCAGAAGATGATACTACTTCTTTTACTATATTATATACAAGACTTGGCTCTTGCAATAGATATGAACCATTAAAGCTTTTTACAATTTTAGGTGCCGGGCAACCCATATTAATATCTATAGAAGCGAATTCATATTTATTTAAAATTTCTGCCGCTTCACCCATAATAGATGGGTCGTGACCAAATATTTGAACTGATACATTCTTCTCTTTTGGAGATGTTTCTAAAAGTTTTTTAGTTTTCTTATCACCAAAAACAAGAGCTTGGGCAGACACCATCTCTGTTACTGTGTTATCTGCACCAAACTCTAGACAAATCTCCCTAAAAGCCATATCTGTAAAACCCGCCATGGGTGCTAATACCTTTAGCAATTTATCACTCTCTTTTTAAAAAATTTCACTATTCATATTATAAATTTCTTTTAAACCTTCAAGAGTCAAATATTTATTTATAATTATATTGTATTTAGACTCACTTGTAAGCATTGTAGAAAATCCACCCGTAGAAATTAAGTATGTTTCGTCAGCTTCCCAACCTAGTTCTTTTAATAATTTTTCTATTATACCATCTATCATAGTTTGAAAACCATAATATAATCCAGATTGCATTGCACCAACTGTATTTGATTGAATAACTTTTTCAGGTGCGATTATTTCTATTTTTGGCAATTTTGATGTCATCATAAATAAAGCTTCAGCTGAAATTCTGATACCTGGCATAATTAAACCACCTAAATAATTTTTATCTTTATCTATTATACAGAATGTCATAGCTGTACCTATATCAATAATTATTGACTGTGGTCCATATGATTTAAGTGCACCAACTGCATTTACAATTCTATCTGCTCCCACTTCTTTTGGATTGTCGTATTTAATATTCATTCCAAGTTCTAGAGAATTATCTACTATTATAGGTCTTTTTTTGAAATACTTAATAATCATTGATGGCAAAGTATACATCAAGTTAGGCACAACTGATGAAATAATTACATTGTCAATATCCTGAGGATCAATATTTGCATGAGTCAAAGTATTCATAAAAATAAGTCCATATTCGTCTGAAGTTCTTGTTTTTACTGTCGAAGTTCTAAAGTCATTTACAAGTTCATCACCCTTGTAAACTCCCCATGTGATGTTAGTGTTACCCACATCTATTACTAATAACATTTTTTCACCCTTATTTAACAAATTGATTTAATTATATATGTTAAGTGTTTAGTTTTCAATATTCAAATACAAATTGAATTTAATATTTAAATTCCTAAATTGAAAACTTCTTCTTTTAAGTATTTATTAACCTATTTATCTGAATATAAACAATTTTGACATACTATTTTAACATACAATAATTGTTGTCAACCCCATTGACATATCGGTAAACATATTGTAATATATTTTTCGGAGGTTATTATGAAAATAAAAACTAAAGATTTGACTAAAATGGCACTTCTAGTTGCTCTAATAGCTGTTGGGGCATTTATTTCCATCCCATTGGGACCTGTGCCTTTTACTTTACAAAACTTTTTTGTATTTATGACTGGACTTTTACTTACTCCATGGCAAGCATTTTTAACTGTTTTAGTTTATGTTTTGCTTGGACTTATTGGTCTGCCAATTTTTGCAGGATTTACTGGAGGATTTCAATCTGTATTCTCCCCAACTTTTGGTTTTCTGATTTCTTTTGTTATAGGTGCATTTATGATATCTAAACTTACAAGAAAAGAAACTAGCTCCGTTAAAATCATGATTGTTTTAGTGTTGGCAGAGGTTTTATTTTATGCAATTGGACTTCCATATTTTCATATTATTATGAAAAATGTCATGGGTAATCCAATGGACTTATCTAAAATTATGAGTCTTGCAATGATTCCATTTTTAATACCAGATATGATAAAAGCAGCTGTGGCGGCAATTATTGCTCCAAGAATAAATAAAGCTTTGAATAGAAGATAAATAATTAATAATAGAAAATCTTAAAGAATTCCCTTATTTCAAGGGAATTTTTTAATTACAATTTACTTTTTATAGTTAAAAATAAAAAATAATGTTATAATGTTTGAATAGGGAGGTTATATATGAAAAACTCTAAAAATAAAAAACCTCGTGGAATGATTAAATTTTCAAGTATTTTGAAAATCTTGATACTCATAGTTGTTGCATTTATCATAGTACTGGGCACTGTGGTTACTTCTCTTGTATTGGGTGTTTTCAAAAAAGCTCCAGAAATAGATCCTAAAGAATATAGATCTCAAATGGCAGAAACTTCGAAAATTTATACTGATGACGGGACTTTAATTGAGACATTAGTATCTGACCAGTTCAGCGAATTTGTTCCTTATGAGGATATCCCAGAAAATCTAGTCAATGCAATTGTAGCTATTGAAGATGAAAGATTTTTCGAACATAATGGTGTTGATTTTAGAAGAGTTGCAGGCGCACTAATTTACGACATAAAAACTCGTTCCTTTGCTCAAGGAGCTTCTACTATAACTATGCAACTAGCAAAAAACTTATACACTTCTTCGACTAAATCTGTTATCAGAAAAGTTACTGACGTCTACTATGCTTATCAAATCGAAAGCGATTTGACTAAACAGCAGATATTGGAAGCTTATTTAAATTCCGCTAGTTTCTCTAAAGGAACAGTAGGCGTACAAGCTGCTGCTAAAACTTTTTTTGACAAAGATGTTTCTGAACTAACTCTGGCAGAGTGTGCACTACTTGCAGGTGTAACTAATTTGCCGGAAAAATATACTCCATATAATACAATGGAAATCACAGAAGATGACGATTTATCACAGATAGAATTTGTAATGCTACCTAAAAATGCCGAATCAGAAGAAAATTCTGATTTTATAATAGATGTAGCCGAAAAACTTTTGGACCTTGGTAGAATTGACAACTTCACCATGATTCAAATTAAAAATAATATTGTGTTACCTGTGAAGGCTGTTTTCAATGAAACTTCTAAAGAACGTCAAGCAAAAGTCTTAAAGAAAATGGCCCAGAGAAATCTAATCACTCAAACTGATTATGAAGAAGCTCTACAAGATCCAATTGATATAAATATAGGTAGCAGAAAAGAAAGCGGCATCTCATCTTTTTATACTGATGTTGTTCAAAAAGAAGTTAAAAAAATATTAGTCGACTCCGGCTATTCCGAAGAAGACGCTAAAAATAAATTATTTAACGGTGGACTTAAAATTTATATACCAATGGATTTAAAAGTTCAACGCTACCTAGAAGAAACAGTAGCTAATCCTAAATACTATTATGGAACTTTTAGAGACAAAAGTGGTATAATACAACCACAAGTTTCTTCTGTAATAATTGACCAAAATACTCACGAAGTTAAAGCACTAGTTGGAGGTAGAAATGTAAGTGGTGGACAGCTTTTAAACAGAGCCATTGTTCCTAGACAACCTGGTTCAAGTATAAAGCCCATTTCAGTATATTTGACAGCCTTTAATTATGGCGCAACTGCTGGAGATGTCTATTTAGATGCTAAAATGCCTGAAAAATTATTCGGACACTCCCCTAGAAATGCTGGAAACTATTATCAAGGTTGGACTACTATTAGAAATTTAGTTCGTCAATCATCAAATGTTGGCGTTTATCAAGTGGCTAGAGATATCTCCGCAGATAAAAATGCTAGGATAAATACTAGATCAACTTATACTAAAGCTTACAATGACGAAGTTGCAATCGAAAAAATTATTGAAACTTTGAAATCTATAGGAGTTACTTCAATAGTGACAAAAGAAGACAATCCAACATGGAATGACATGGATTATGCACCACTCACATTAGGTGGTATGAGTTTTGGTATTAGTCCTTTAGAAATGGCTGGAGCTTATACTGCACTATCTAACATGGGTCAATATGCTGATCCTATTGTAGTTTCAAAAATTGAATCTAATACTGGGGATATAATTTATGAAGCAAAACCAGAAGAAAAAGAAATTACTTCAAAACAAAATGCTTATATAATTACAGATATGCTAATAGATGTAGTAAGACGTGGTACTGGTAAAAATGCAGCTTTTTCTGGTCAAGATATCGCTGGTAAAACTGGTACTACTACAGATAAGACAAATGTATGGTTTGTTGGTTATACTCCTTATTACACTTGTTCTGTATGGATTGGCAATGATAAAAATGAAAATTTATCCTTTGGTTCCTCACAGGCAGCATATTTGTGGAAACAAATAATGCGTGGAGTGCATGAAGGTTTAGATAAAAAAGAATTTGAACAGCCAGATGGTATTTATACTAAATATGTATATGGCAGACGTGAACTATTTGTCGATGGAACGGAACCACACTACACAAATAAACTTGGATGGTATAGACGTAGTGAAAAGAAAGTAGAAAAGAAGAAAAAAGAAGATAAGAATAATAACAATAATAATAATAATAATAATAAAAGTTCAAAGAGAAGTAAATCTTCAAATAGTAACTCTAACGATTCTAATAATTCTAACTAAAATAAAAAAACCTTGTGGCTATTATGCTGCAAGGTTTTTTATACGGATAAGACATAGAATCTTATAATACTTTTAATAATAGATTATAGATTTTTATTTATTTTTATAGAAAAACTCATACACAGGTGGATTTTCATCTTACGAGTATACGGCGACTCGCCTTGCTCATTCAAAATGACATTTTAATAGGTTTTCGTTATACTAAAATCTCATTTTATATTATTTTTCTTCTTCTTTAATTATTTCAATATTATATTCTAATCTTAATTTTCTATTTAGCTTCTCATCAATCATTTCCGCAAGAAATTTTTCTCCAAATTTGAACCCATCATGTAGTGGGACTGTTCCTGAAAAAATTATTGCGTTATCAATATTGCCCACTCTTTTTGTAAGCTCCTCTATAATAGTTTCAACAGGCAATTTATCTTTCAATTTCCCTTTTTGATATTCTACTTCTTTTCCATTTATAACCTGTTTTGAATTTAATTTTATTTCATCAAAATGTTCTTTTATGTCATTAAATTTCCACACTTCTTTGCCGATTGGTTTTAGAGCTACTTGTTTTGATTTATATATTGAAATACTCTCCAATGCTCTATCTGTATGGTCTGAACCTATTGTAATATATATTTCATCTTTATCTTTTAAAATCACATACTCGGCTTCACCAGAAGTTTTTTGTCCAACAAATTTTAAGTCTTCATCTTGGGTTACATTTTCTTTTGAACACTCAAAAATTGTTGGAATTTTACTTGGTGGTTTAACTCCCAGTTCTCTTTCTAATTCATCTATATGTTCTTTATGTTCTTTCGTTTTTTCTATATCTCGTCCAGAATAACCAACTATAAATACTTTATCGTAAGAAAAATTTATAAATTCATCTTTACATAAAAAACTAATGGATTTCATATTTCACCTCTTATAACTTATAAATATCTTCTCTTCTATCTTTAAAAACATTTATACTTTCACGTATTTCTTTTATAATATCTAGTTTTATTTCACCGATAAAAACTCCCACTTCACATTTAGCATTTATAATATATTCTCCCCAAGGGTCAACAATCATGCTATGACCTCCAAATTTCATACTTGAAGTTTCTCCCACACTATTTGTCGATACTACAAAAATTTGATTTTCTATTGCTCTTGCTCTATTTAATATTTCCCAATGATTAATTCGTTTATCTGGCCATGCTGCTGGTAAAAATAAAATGTCAATACCTGTAAGGACATTCATTCTTATCCATTCACTAAATCTCAAATCATAACATATACATATACCACATTTTATTCCGTCAATTTCAAATGTGGACAATTTATCACCCCTTGAAAATATTTTGTCCTCTTCTGATGGTGAAAAAAGATGTACTTTGTCATATTTTGATAGCAATTTGCCATCTCTACCAAATATATAGGATCGGTTCAATAATTTATCCCCTTCTTTTATGGCTACTGAGCCACCTATTATGTTTATATGTGATGAGCTCGCTAAATCAGATAAAAAATTTACAGTTCTTTCACCCATATTGTCAGCTAGTTCATATACATTATTAGGAAAAAAAGAAGTATTCCACATTTCTGGCAAGACTATTGTATCTGCACCACTAGATTTAATTTTTGTAATATAATTTTCGATAATTTTAAAATTATAGTCCACATCTCCTATTTTTAATTTGGGTTGTACTAATGCTATTCTCATATAATGCCTCCAATCAATTTATTATATACCCAATGTTTCAAGGTTTTTAATTATACAAAAAGACCCCAATAAATTGTAATTGATATTGGGGTCCTCATTTTTAAATTAAGCAAGTATTTCTTCTAAATCATTTTCAGCAGTTGTTATTGGTGCGATATTGTAATTTTCTACGAGATAATTTAATACATTTTCTGATACGAATGCCGGTAGTGTTGGTCCAAGTTTTATATTCTTAATTCCTAAATATAGTAATGTCAATAAAACACAAACTGCTTTTTGTTCATACCAGGATAAAACTATTGAGAGCGGAAGTTCATTTACCGAACATTCAAAAGCATCTGCAAGTGCAAGTGCAATTTTAACTGCTCCAAAAGAGTCATTACATTGTCCAACATCTAATAGTCTTGGTATACCATTTATGTCGCCTAGTTCTAAATCGTTAAATCGATATTTCCCACAAGCTACTGTTAAAATAATTGAATCTTTAGGAGCTTTTTCTACAAATTCTGTATAATAATTTCTGCCAGGTCTTGCTCCATCGCATCCACCAACTAAAAAGAAATGACTGATATCTCCTTTTTTTACAGCATCGACAACTTTATCTGCTATACCTATCACAGTGTTGTGACCAAATCCAGTTGTCATAGTCTTTCCTCCATTTATTCCTGTAAATTCTTTATCCTCATCATATCCGCCAAGCTCAATTGCTTTTTCTATTACAGGTGTGAAATCTTTATCTTCACCTATATGAACTAAATCGGGAAAAGAAACTACTTCAGTTGTGAATACTCTATCTTTATAACTATCTTTTGGTGGCATCAGACAATTTGTAGTAAAAAGAATAGGTGCAGGAATATTGTCAAATTCTTTTTGTTGATTTTGCCACGCTGTTCCGAAATTCCCTTTCAAATGTGAATATTTCTTGAGTCCAGGATATCCATGAGATGGTAACATTTCACCATGAGTGTATATATTTATTCCTTTTCCTTCTGTTTGTTCAAGCAGAAGGAAAAGGTCATATAAATCATGCCCTGTTATTACTATAAAAGGACCCTTTTCGACTTTCAAAGGTACTTCTACAGGCGTTGGGTTACCGAAAGTTTCTGTATTAGCTTTATCTAAAAGTTCCATGCATGCTAAGTTTTCTTTTCCTACTTCCATAACTATTGGCAAAAGCTCTTCCATAGTTAAATCTTCATCACCAATAGCAACTAATGCCTTTGCAAAAAATCTATTAATGTCATTATCAGTATAACCCAATATCATAGCATGGTAAGCATAAGCCGCCATACCTCTTATACCGAATAAGATGAGCGATTTTAAACTTCTTATATCTTCATTTAACGACCACAATTTAGCTACATCATAATCTTCATATGCACCAAAAGTTTCTCCACAATCACTACATTTTGGCACAATATTTTTATTTTCAGCATGTACTTTTTCTGTCATTTCTTTTACAGTAGCACCATTGAAATTTACATTAGTTATTGTTGTGAAAAGTCCTTCTAAAAAAATCTTCCAAGTACCATCTGTGGGTTTACCCGTATTTAAGCATGTTCTTGCAAGACCTATCATAGCTCCTGTGAGTTCATCTTGTAAATTTGAAACATCAAATGGTTTGCCACAAACTCCGGCACTCCCTGTACAAGCTCTTGATCCTGCAGTCTGTTCACATTGAAAACAAAACATTTTATTATCCATTTTTTCCTCCTAAAATTATAATTATAAAACTATTCTTGAATTTTATTTATATCCAGATTATAATATCCTTAAACTATAAATTATGTTGTTAAAACAACACGAGGTGAAATAATGGAAGAAATTCTTAGCAAGACTAAAATATTCAATAATATAAATAAAACAGAAATAAAATTACTCTTGCAATGCATAAATAATTATCAAAAGAAATATAAAAAGGGAGAATATATATTAAAAGAAGGAGATACAACTGATTATTTAGGGATAGTTCTAACTGGTAAAGTTATTATCGAACGTACAGATTTATGGGGCAATAACACTATCCTTGGGGCAATTTTTCCAGGAGAAGTTTTTGGAGAAACATATGCATATCTAGAAAATGAAGCACTCATGATTAATGTTTTGGCTAATGAAGATACTGAAGTCTTATTTTTAAATATTAAAGACTTTATAAAAACTTGCCCAAAAGCATGCAATTTTCACACACAATTAATTTCAAATTTAGTAACAATAGCCTCAATTAAAAATTTGAATTTATCTCGCAAAATTTTGCATACAGGACCAAAAACTATTCGTGGTAGGCTTTTGTCTTATTTTTCGGAATGTGTAAAAAAGAGCAAATCACTAAGTTTTTCTATTATTTATAATCGTCAACAGCTAGCTGATTATTTGTCAGTTGATAGATCGGCTATGTCAAATGAGTTATCAAAAATGAAAAATGAAGGAATTATAGAATTTAAAAAGAATCATTTCACTATCATACAAAATGAAGAACTAGATGCAAATTGAATAAATTTTAAAATGTTGTATTTACAACATTATTATACTTAATTTTATATTATTATGGTTTCACAAAGAAATTAGTTTTTAAAGGAGTAAAAGATGAAAAAAATTGATTTTAATAAAAACTTATACGATTTAACAAAACAGTACCCTGAAATCATCCATATAATGGATGAGCTTGGTTTCACAGAAATTAATAACAAAACTATACTAAGCTCAATGGGCAAAGTGATGACAATTCCACAAGGAGCCAAAATGCACAATATCTCTATGGAAAAAATTAGAGAAAAATTTAATAAAAATAATTTTGAGATAATAAATTATCAAATTGCTAGTGAAAATAATTCGAGTATCATAGAACAAAATTCAGTAGATAGAGTTTTAATTTTAAAAAATTATCTAAAAAGACTTGGCGAAGGCGAAGAACTTGAAATTGTGCAAAAAGACTTTAAGAATAATTTTAAAAATGTAGATTCTAGTGAAATAATGAAGGCTGAACAGTCATTAATAGAAGACGGTACACCTATAAATGAACTTCAAAAATTATGTGATTTACACTCCTCTCTATTTCATGGCTCAACACTAGAAGAAAAAATCACAAATGCTGAAAAATCTATTCAAGAATCTAATTATAAATATGATTCCAAAAAATTTGAAGATAAAATTACAAAAACAAAAAAATTGAAAAATATTGATGGTCATCCCCTAAACACATTTGCACGTGAAAATGATGAGTTGAGAAAATTAATTAAAAAATTAAAAAATGCACTCGACACTAAAACAAATTTCTATGATGCTTTATATAATATGAAAGATATAAGTATTCATTATGCGAAAAAAGGAGACTTACTTTATCCTCATTTGGATTCAAAATATAATATTACCGGTCCATCTAATGTAATGTGGACAGTAGATGATGAAATTAGGCAAATTTTCAGTTCCCTACTTTCGGATAAAGATAATTATGAAAAAAACATACAAAAATATAGAGATGTTTTAAAGAGAATTGAAGAGATGATTTATAAAGAAGAAAATATATTATTTCCAAATTGTGCTATGAATTTTACAGAAAAAGAATGGATTAATATATATAAAGATATGCTAGATTATGATAAAGTATTTGGAATAGCTCCAAAAACATGGAAAAAAGGAGAAAATACTACCGTTAAAGAACAATTTCTTGAAGGAGAAATAACATTGTCTGGAGGTCATTTAAATATAAATGAGCTTGACTGTCTATTAAATACAATACCTTTAGAAATAACCTTTGTAGATGCAAATAATATTAACAAATATTTCAACGAAGGCGAAAAAATAATGAAACGACCAAAAATGGCAATAGATAGAAGCGTGTTTACTTGTCACCCACCAAAAGTACAAAAACTAGTAAAAGCTATTATAGATGATTTGAAAAATGGCAGAAAAGATAATGTGCCTGTTTGGTTAGAAAAACAAGGGCATACACTATACATTAATTATATAGCAGTAAAAGACGATGATAAAAATTATGTAGGTACTCTAGAAGTAGTCCAAGACATGACTTTTGCAAAAAACCATTTTTTAAAATTAAATCAATAAAAGACATATGTATTTTTTCACTATGAGCGAGCAAGCCGCAGTGGACTCGAAGATTGAATGTATCTACCCGTATAGGGGTAGTTCTGCAGGAATAAATAGAAATGTTTTTTATGCCTATTACTACTTTTTTTATTTTACCAAAACAAAACTGCCCAAGCACTTACAGATCTCTCCACGCGTTCGCTCCGCTCACTTGGTCGAGATGACAGTTAAGTAAGATTTTATTTAAGATTTACTATCGTTATTAGAATATACAAAAGAAAACTTATCAAGAATTAAAACCTACAGACCACGACAACTTTTCAATTGTCATACTGAGCGGAAGTAAATTCTTAACAAGAATTTACTTGAGTCGCCGTGTACTCGAAGAGTGAATGTATCTGCCCGTAATGGAGTAGCTCTGTAGGAATAGACAGTATACTTTTCTTTTAATTTCTAATAAAAATTATTACACTAAAAATATGTTTTTTTCTCTTTCGAGGGCAGGAATGGGGTCGTTCCGCGTTCGCTGCGAGGACCCTTTCCTATCTCTCGAGCTCCAAACCAAGCCCTAACGCCTTCGTCGATATATTTTGTTACCTCTTTAATTTTTCTTTCACTCCGCAAAAAGTCGGATTTTTAAAACTCGCTATCGCTCTAACAGTTAAAAATCTTTTTCGACTTTTTGCTATCGTTTTTCGTGGTATAGGTGCTTGAATACTTTTTTTATTTAACCTCAACAGATTCTCTCGACCACAGACAAGACTCTTTATGCGTTCGCAAGCTTTTTAGTCGAGATTACAGTTAAAAGGACAACTACAACTCCCACAACTTTCATTCCCATTGGTATAATTTCATAAATCTATAACAATTTATCTAATTTTTACAAATATATAAATTATGCTATAATGTTTTTGGGGAGCTACGGCTGAGAGGAGAAATCGACCCTTGTACCTGTCAGGATAATACCTGCGTAGGAAATTTATGCTCCTAAAGGAGATTTTATGAAAAAAAATTCAAATGTACTTATTCTTGTTACCCTTGCTATGTTTGTAGCTTTGGGTGTTGTTATTTCGCCGATACTTAGATTTGAGGGTTTTGCCCCAACGGCGCACTTTGTAAATGTGGTCTCGTCTGTTTTTCTAGGACCATGGTATAGCCTTTTAAACGGAACTTTAACAGCTATCATTAGAATGACTGTAATGGGAATACCACCACTTGCCTTTACAGGTCAAGTTTTTGGTGCAGTATTATCTGGCGTTTTGTATAGAAAAACTAATGGCAAAATTTTGTGGGCAGTAATAGGAGAAGTTGTTGGAACTGGAATTATTGGTTCGATAGTTTCATATCCCGTAATGAGACTTTTAATGGGAAAAACTGGTCTTACAATTTTTTTCTACACTCCAAGTTTTTTAATAGCTACACTCATTGGCGGTTCAATAGCCTTTATTTTCTTAAAGACTTTACAGAGAAATGGAACGCTTTACAAAATTCAAAAAAAATTAGGTGTAAATATTTATGAAAGATCTAAAAGAAATTTTAGCAATTAGAAAAATCATAAACGATAATTTAATTCACTGTATCACCCACAAAATAGCCATTGAAAATAGTGTAAATGCTGTACTTTTACTTGGAGCTAAAGCAATCTGTGCCGAAAACCCTAAAGAAGTAGCAGATATAACATCTGCATCTAAAGCATTAAGCATTAGCCTTGGCAATATAACAGATGAAAGACTCAGGTCAATATTTATTTCATCTAAAACTGCAACTCAAAAAAATATACCACAAATTATTGATTTAGTTGGAATTGCCATTTCAAGCTATCGTTATGAAGCTTGTCAAAAACTTCTATCTGAAAATAAATTTGAAGTGATAAAAGGAAATGCATCTGAAATTAAAAAATTAGCCGGACTAAAGTCACATACAAATGGAATTGATGCAGGTGATGAAGATAAAGCGAATATTGAAAATCTAGAAAATCTCATAGAAATATCTAAAAACCTGTCAATTAAATATAATACTTGTGTTCTAATAACTGGTGAAATAGATATACTTACTGATAAAGATTATACTATAACTATCTCAAATGGAACTAAGTATCTATCCTTACTCACTGGAACGGGATGTATATTAAGTGCCATGATAGCAGCATTTTTATCTGTTACAAATGCAATGCATGCAGCACTTTTAGCACTACTTATATTAGAAATTTCTGCAGAAAAAATAGCAGATAAAAGAATTTATACTTTTCGAACTAAATTATTTGATAAAATGGCAATTATTGAAGATGATGAAATTCTTGAAAATGCAAAAGTGAGGATTTATAAATGAAAAAATTATATCTAGTAACTAATTCAGACAATTATAGTGAAGATGAATTTCTTGAAAGAATAGAAGAAGCCTTGAAAGGCGGCATAGACTTATTACAACTTCGCGAAAAAGATAAAAATGATAGAGAGGTATTGGAACTTGGTCTTAAGATAAAAGAGTTATCCGATAAATTTGAAGTACCACTTACAATTGATGATAGAGTAACAATTGCAATGACTTTAAAATGTGGTGTTCACCTTGGTTCAGAAGATTTACCCATAAATTATGCTAAAAAACTAATGCCTAATTCAATAATAGGTGCAACTGCAAAAAGAGTTGATACAGCAACAAAAGCTCAAAAAGATGGTGCCACTTACCTAGGAGTTGGAGCTATATTTGATACTCTAACTAAAGTGAAAACCGTAAGAACATCCGTCGAAACATTAAATGCAATAAAAGATAATGTAGATATTGATGTATATGCAATAGGCGGACTCACCTATGAAAATGTAGATATACTTAAAGGCTCAAAAGTAGATGGAATATGCGTTGTAAGAGAAATCATGGACGCGGAAAATGTGTTTATGAAATCAAAAATGTTAAAAGAAAAAATTAACGAAATTTTAATCTAAAATTTCGTCTTAATTACAAAAATTAAATAATAAATAAAATATAAATTGATGTTATGAGTTAAATATAGCTTATAACATCTTTTTCTTTTACAAAATATTTATGGTATAATTTAGCTAATATTAATTATATTGTTGATGACAAATTTCAATGTGAATATTATGGTAACAAGAAAAAATTAGGTCGACATAAATCTACATAAAATATATGGAATGATATAATTGAATTTTAGTTTAATACTTCTTTTAGGAATACTTTTTTCAAATTAATATTTGGAATTGCTATTGTCGCTTTAGTATTATCAATGGTCGTTTTTCTTATAAAAAAAATTAGGTAGAATTAAAATACTTTATTATAAAAAAGATATTATAAGTCAAGGAGCCAATATGAAAAAATATTTTATAGCCCTTATTGCGGGATTAATGTTAATAACTACTGTCAGTGCAAATAATAAAATGAAATTAGTGATCAATAATATGGTTTTTGAAAACCAAGAATTTATTGTCAAAAATAATCGCATTCACGTACCACTTCGATTAGTGGCTGAAAACACAGGTGCAAAAGTACTGTGGCACGAAAGAGATAAAGAAGTAGAAATTATTAAAAATAATACTTATATCAAAATGAAAATAAATTCCGAAAGTGCAGAGATTAACAACTCTATCCACAAAATGGACACTGCTCCATTTATAAATAATAACCGCTCATATGTACCTATAAGATTTATATGCAATGCATTAAATACAAAATTAAACTGGGATGAAAAAACTCTGACAGCCCATATCGAAACTGGCTTTACTAAAAATCCAGAACGCAAATACGACGAATCTGCTGACGAAAAAGAACTCACTACTATCAAAAATATTCGCAAGATAACAGACCTAGATAATTACTTAAAAAATGGCTCACTAATGGTAGAAGATTTGCCTGAACAAAAAGTTTTCAACCTATCAATAGATAATTACGACCCAAACAAATTATCAATGAATTTTATATTTGATAAAGATAGCGGCAGCCTTAGATTTTATAGATTTTATTATCTACCTTGTGAAGAATATCCCTTTAGAGATGTAGAACTCTCTAAAAGAGAGTCTCGCATTGTAGCTGCTAAATTTCTAGAAACAATCGGCAGCAAAGGAAACTTCCTACCAGAAAACAAACTTGATAAATACGATAAAGCAGCAACTGACCCAGGAGTCTATTATTTTTATACAAAAGACAAAGAAATAGTTTCAGTAGATGCACTAAATGGATTTGTGTTTTGTTATTCAAAATAAAGAAGATAGTGTCTTAGAAAATACTTTTGGAGACACTATCTTCTTTATTAATTATTTTAAAATATTATTTAGCTCTTCCATAATAATAGAGAGTACCTGTGTATTCGCCTCTGTAGCGACCATTTCCTTCATCTGTAACTCTTCCTGTAAAGTTTAATGTCCCAGTATATAAGCGTCCATTTCTCGTTTCAGTTCTATAAATAGTTTGATCAAAAAACGCAGATCTCTGAATTTTCCAGAATGGCGAACTACGAGTATAGTAAATAGCATCGTCATCGTAGCCCAATTGAACAATATCGTAATAGGATTTTACATTTTTCTAAGACTCATCTGCGATAAAATTAAATTCGTTGCTTGCAAACACAGACATATTGATTCCACATGTGATAAAACATACTAATAAAATACATAATAATCGTTTTTCACAAGAACCTCCTTATTTTAATGTATATCATTTAAATCATGAAGGTATACTATGATATAAGAAAATGTTTTTATTTATACTATTAACTGGGCTATTATTTGTAATCGGTTGCAATAAACAAAATAATACAACTCAAAATACTGAAATAAATAATACTGCCAATTCAAAAACTAATGCAAAAAAACTGCAACAGTAGAAGAAGATAAAATCGAGGAAAAATATGAAATAGTTGCTCTAACTAGAAATATTGCGATAATATTAAATGGTATTGAGTATGAAAAAGTAACTGGTGTTGTAGATGAAGCTAAAGATATTTATCAAAAAGCAGAAGTAATTAGAAATGAAGAAAATCCAGATTCTGATAAAATATTTGATATTTATCCAGATTTGTCAATTACTGACAATCCAAATCAAAGAGACTTTTTAGATAAGTTAGGAGAATATAACTTCAAAAAACAATTTCGCTCTTTTACTATGCCTTTATGCTCGTCTGAAAATCTAGAAGAATATATCTATAGTCTTTGTAGAGATATAGAATATCCTAAATATAGCAAAGATAATCCTATACCAGAAGAAATATTAAGTTCAATTTAAAGTGAAATGAATTCAATATCCAATTAAAATAAGATAAAAATTTACTTTTTTAAGGTTCTGTTATCTATACATTTACTCTAATTCTAAATTCACATAGATTTTCTAAAAATAAAAAACTGTCTCCATAATTTTTTTATTATAAATTATAGAGACAGTTTTTAAAATTCTATTTGTTATCTTCTTCTTGAGTTTCGTCTTTTGGTTTTTTATTATCTTTTTCGCCGATGATTTCTTTGGCTTCATCTGACAAATCCTTAATAGTTATGCTATCGTCTGAATCTAATGGTTCTTTTTCAAGTGTTTCACCATTAAATATTTTTTCAAAATCTTTTGCATAAATTGTTTCTTTTTCTAGGAGTGCATCAGAGAGTGCCATCAACTTGTCGATATTTTCACTTAGAAGTTTTTTACATTTTGCATAAGCATCGTTTATTATTCGAGATACTTCTTCGTCTATTTCTGATGCTGTCTTTTCGGAATAATTTTTTGTTTTCCCGAGTTCTCTTCCTATAAAAACTTCATTGTCTGATGATTCAAAATTAATAGTACCAAGCCTATCGCTCATTCCATATGTCATTACCATATCGCGTGCAATTTGAGTTGCTCTTTCGATATCATTTGATGCTCCTGTGGAAATATCATCAAGAAGTAGAGATTCTGCAACTCTTCCGCCTAGCAATGATATAATTGAGGATTCCATTTTCTTCTTAGTCATAAATGAAATTTCATCTTCTGGCAAATATGCAGTAAATCCTCCAGCCATTCCTCTTGGTATAATTGTTATCATATGAACTGGGTCTTCTTCTGGCAGTAATTTTGATACAACTGCATGGCCCGATTCGTGAACTGCTGTGAGTTTTCTTTCTTTTTCTGAAACAACTTTTGATTTTTTGGCAGGACCTGCTTGTACTTTTATTGATGCTTCGTTTACTATTTCCATGGTTATTGCATCTTTAAAGCTTCTTGCTGCAAGTAGAGCTGCTTCATTCATCAAATTCTCTAAATCTGCTGGTGTAAATCCTGGTGTTCTCTTTGCGATTACGCTCAAATCTACATCTTCTGCCAACTTTTTCTTTTTGGAATGAATTTTTAAAATTTCTTTTCTTGCTTTTACATCTGGTCTACCTACATAGACAGTTCTGTCAAATCTGCCTGGGCGTAGAATAGCTGGGTCAAGTATGTCGGCCCTATTAGTTGCCGCCATTACTATTACTCCTTCATTTGTGCCAAAGCCGTCCATCTCAACTAATAATTGGTTAAGTGTTTGCTCTCTTTCGTCATGCCCGCCACCTAGGCCTGCACCACGTCTACGTCCTACTGCGTCTATTTCGTCTATAAATATTATACAAGGTGCGTTTTTCTTGGCATTTTCAAATAGGTCTCTTACTCTAGATGCACCTACACCAACAAACATTTCTACAAAATCTGATCCACTCATAGTAAAAAATGGAACTCCTGCTTCACCAGCCACTGCCTTTGAGAGGTAAGTTTTACCAGTCCCTGGAGGCCCTACCAGAAGTACTCCTTTTGGTATTCTTGCACCCATATCGATAAATTTCTTTGGATTTTTAAGAAAATCTACGATTTCTGCCAATTCTTCTTTTTCTTCTTGAAGTCCTGCAACATCTTTAAATTTAACCAAATTTTTGGAATCTTCTTTATTAATCATCTTGGCTTTGCTCTTGCCAAAGCTATTCATCTTACCTCCGGCTCCGCCTTGTGCTTGCATAATTCTGTACCAAAAGAAAATTATAATTGCAAACATTATAATTGTTGGCAACCATTCTAAAATAAGAGGTGTTTGTTTTGTTGGAGAAGAAATTACATTTAAATCTCCTTTGTCACTCTTATCTTTTAAATAATCTTTATAAAAACTATCCGCAGCTTCTTGAGGTATAACTGTTTTAAATGTTGAGCCATCTTTTAGTTTCACTTCTGCAATGGAGTCTCTGCCATTTTGAAGGTGGACTTTTACTATATTATTTTTGTCCAGCTCTTGAACAAATTCAGTAAAAGATTTTTCTTCTACTGTATTTACAGGTGGACTAAAATATCTTATTGTCATTACTAGTAAGAGGATTAGTAGAATATAAAAACCAAATCCTCCAGCTTTTTTTCTCAATATTATCTCTCCTAACTTTATTTATTTGTAGACAGATTCATCTAAAATTGCTACATAAGGTAGTGATCTAAATCTCTCATCAAAGTCCATTCCGTAACCAACTACGAAATTATCTTCAATGTCATAACCATTATATTTTACATCCAAGTCTTTTAGTCTTCTATCTGGTTTTGAAAGCATAGTCACTATTTCTATAGAATTTGCACCTCTGTGGAGCAGAAGATTTTTTAGATAAGATAATGTGATACCTGTGTCAATTATATCTTCAACAATCAAAATGTCTTTTCCTTCTACTGGTGCTGAGATATCTTTTAAAATTCTAACTTCTCCTGACGATGTAGAACCTTGATAGCTAGAAACATCCATAAAATCATATTGAAGTTCTAAATCTATCTTTCTCATAAGGTCTGCCATGAAAGGAACAGCTCCTTTTAATATACCCAAAAGCAGAAGATTTTTATCTTTATAATCTTCAGTAATTCTTTTAGCAAGTTCATCTACTTTTACTGCTAGTTCTTCTTCAGTGAAAAGCACTTCCTTAATACCTGTCATTTTTTGCCTCCAAATGTAATATCTTTTTAGTGGAATTGTCTATCTTGGCATCTTCAGAAATATCCATTCCGACAACCCAAAGGATCTTTTCTTCGTCACAAATAAGAGCAATATTATCTCTTTTATTTACATCGACTTTTCTATCTATGAAATAATCCTTTAATTTCTTTTCGCCTTTCATACCAAGAGGTTTGAAACGATCTCCATTTATTCTTGTTCTAAGTATTAGACTTCCTTTAATTTTATCATAGTCGAGCATTATATTAAACCTATGAATATCCGCTTTTTTATCGGTGATTTTGAGTTTAAATTCGCCAAATGAATTTCTATTGTTTCCAATCTCAAGTGGGAATTTTTCACTTTTTTCTGTTGATGTTTTTTTCTCTTCAAATATAATTTTATCAAAGGATTTTCTGGCAATTATATTATTTCCTAAATCAATTTTTTTACCGCTTTGAAAGTTCTTTAATTCATAGATTTTTAATATATTGTCTCTTGAAATAATTTGCCCTTTTCCATATTTTTGTTCCAAAAGTCTTTTAATTATTTCCTTTGCTAAATATTCGTGGACCTTATTTAATTCTTCTATGCAAATAACGCCATTAATTATAATTTTATCAAAATTTGATTTTACAGAATCATCTATAAAATTCATTGCATCTTTTGCATTATCTGAAAGTCTCAGTAAGGCATTTATTATATTCGGGTTGTAATTTTCCAACACAGGAATAAGCGACAACCTAATTTTATTTCGAGTATATATCTCTTCATAATTTGTTTCATCTTCTATATATTCCAAATTATTATCTCGAAGATACTTTTCTATATTATCCCTAGAAATAGATAACATTGGTCTATATATACCGCCACGCAACTCTTTTATCCCAACAAGTCCATTAATACCCGTTCCTCTAATGAGTCTAAATAAAAGTGTCTCTGCTCTGTCATTTGCATTATGTGCTGTGACTATTATTCTATCTTTTGAATATTGCCTAAAAAATCTGTATCTTAGGATTCTGCCAGCTTCTTCTTTTGAGATTTTATTTTCTTGAGCAAATTCATTCATATTTTCTGTTTTAGTAACACATTTTATTTCAAATTCTGCACATTTTGATTTGACGAAATTTTCATCTCGAGTAGCTGTATCTCTTACATCATGATTTAAGTGACAGACCAAAATATCTAAATTTAGAATTTTTTTTAGTTCGACAAAATTATAAAACAAATACATTGAATCTGCCCCTCCAGAGACAGCTAATGTAACTTTTTTATTATTTTCCAATATATTTGATTTTTGTATGCTTTCTATAAATAAATTATCCATGACATAACTCGATTCTACAAAAATAAAACGCCAGAGCTGCCATTAGACAGTCTGACGCCCTAATTAATTTCTTGATTTTTTTCTATTTGTTTTTTGGTTAAGTCTTGCTCTTGCCTCGTCAAGTTTTGTATTCGATTCTTTTAAAAATTTGCTCATCATATCTTCGAATTTTGGATCAAAGTTTTTATCTTGAGGTTCCTTAGCTTCAACTTTTTCAACTGCATCTTTTATAGAAAGAGCAATTTTTCCTTTTTCGTCAATTTTTAAAACCTTAACTTTAACTTCGTCTCCTTCAGATAAGTGATCGCTTATATCTTTTACAAATGTGTCGGCAACTTCAGAAATATGTACCAAACCACTTTTACCCTCACCTAAATCTACGAATGCTCCAAATTTAGTAAGTTTTGTTACTTTACCTTCAACAATATCGCCTTGCGACATTTCCATTTAAAATTATCCCCCTAAAAGTCTTTATTTGAGATTTTATCAGAATCTTTTTCCATATTTTTGTCAACATAAATAATTTCACGCGGTTTTACCATGCCCAAATCTTCACGTGCAACTTTTTCTATAAAGTCGGAAGAATATGCATTTTCAATCTCGGAATTTAAATTCTCTATATCATTATTAAGTTCTGAAATCATTTTATTATTTCTTTCAATAATTTCTAATTTTTGATTTCTAATAGATATAGATTTGCCAATTGAAATGGCACCATAAATTACTGAGATTAAAATTATGCATGCCAAAACTATGGGAAATTTTCTCGTTTTACGATTCATGCCAAAACCTCCATAATATTGATGTTAAATTCTTTCGTAAAGAGTTTCAGCTAATGCCTTGCTATTTACTTCAGAAATATCTTTAACTCTTACCTTTATTTCATTTGAACCTAGCGTCAAAATTATTATATCATCAACGCTTACCTCATCGCCTGCTTTTGCAACTTTATCATTTATTTTGACAAGCCCTTTATCGCAAGCTTCTTTTGCTACGGTTCTTCTTTTAATAAGTCTTGAATTTTTTAAAAATTTATCTATTCTCATAAAACTCTCCAATTAAAATATATCAGAAAAAGCCTAAAATTTCAACAAAAAAGGAAACTTTAGATGAAATAAAAAAATATTTCAAAAAAAGAAGGCCTCATGGCCTCCTATTTTTAAATTACTTGTTAACAGCTTCTTTAAGAGCTTTTCCTGATCTGAAAACTGGTGCTTTAGAAGCAGGAATTTTAATAACTTCTTTAGGATTTCTAGGGTTTCTACCTTCTCTAGCTTTTCTTTGTCTAACTTCGAAAGTACCAAAACCAACTAATTGTACTTTTTCTTCTGCTGCAAGAGCTTCTTGCACAGAGCTAATGAATCCGTTAAGAGCTGCTTCAGCGTCTTTTTTTGTAAGATTTGATTTTTCAGCAATGCTTGCTACTAATTCTGATTTGTTCATAATATATCCTCCTTGAAGATTTAATTCTTAAATAGTCTTTACCATTAAATAATTTTGGGAATAATCCCATACACGGTTACACTCTAAGAGTGCGGTAAATCTTAAGACTGTTACAATTATAACTCATGTTGAGATTATTTTCTACAATTATTTGAAAAAAAGCCCTATTTTATCCAATTTTTTGTAAATATCATCTATAAGATTTCCAAAATTTAGATAACCTTCATGCTCTTTTATTTTTAATAAGTAAAGTGATTTTACAAAAATTGAAATAATCTCTTGCTCTGAATCTGGCGAGATATTATTGGCACTTTCAATCAAATTTTCCTTTAATTTTAAATACAAATCCTCATTTGTATTTAAATCATCTTGTACACAAAATCTTTCGATTTCATCTAAAAGCTCGTTTAATCCTTTTACCCCTGATTTTGGAATATAAACACAACTTTGATGATTATAAATATCAAGCCTTGATAATTCATAAATAGGTATTTTTTTTACAATTTGAGACTCAAGACCTGCATCTGTAATTACAAAACAGGAATCTTCAGGTGCATAAACTTCTTGCAATTTCAAAGATAAATCTGATGCAATTCTTTTGTTGTATACTTGTGTAACGAGAATATCTTTATTGGTCACAAAATCATTTTTGCTCGCATCAGAGTCTAAAAATATTAAACCATTTACTGCATCCCTACCTACTGCTGCTAAAACTGGCTCTATAAAAGATATTCCATTTATAATATTTAAATCTACATCTTTATTTAAGAGCATGGCAACAGTTTTTTCTGCAACTAAAGGTGTGCCTGGAACAAAATAATTTATATCTTCATTTTTTGAATAATTAATTAAATTTTCTACAATACTTTCATAAACTTTTTCAAAAGATTCTTTATAATCATATAAATAGTCAAAAGAAATAAAGTTTATATTATTTTTATAAAAATATTCAACCGCTTCGTGTTTTTCTGTTCTTAAAAAATTTCTATTTCCATTATTTATAATTTTTACTGCTTCAAGAGTTAAATCTCTCTCGTTTGTAGCACCTAGCCCTACTATATTAATCATAAAATATCACCTAAGTAATTATACCAAATAACAAATAAACTAAAACAATATAGAAATAAATGTTATAATATACTTAATAAAAGGAGGGATTATTTTGAGAATGTTTAGCTTTGTGCCTTTGTTTGGAGCTTTATTTCAAATACTTATTTTGGTGCTTGTTGTATTGGCTATTGTTGCACTAATTAAGTATATAAAGAATAATTAAATTCTATTTAATATTTAACCCTTTTAATAGGTTTTGGTAATCTTGGTAATAATTATAAATTTATTAATATTTTTATTTTATAAAACAAAATTTTTGCTTTAAAAATCTATAAATCTTTGCGACTAAATTTTTGAATTGAAAAATATATTATAGAACTTATGCATATTAAAAATATTACTAATTGTATCAATATATTCTCAATATTTATAATATTAGGAGCTTTTAGATTGAAATATCCTATTATAAATTTGTCTATACCTTTAGCTCTTGTCAATAATGATGTGATAACATAGACCCCAATTGAACTTAATGTGCCTATTATTGCACCTTTATCTACGGAAACAGACATTGCTAATATTACCAAAAAATATATTTCTAAAAATCCAAATAATATTTGAACTAAAATTTCAAAATTGTCTTTTGTAAATAAGTTTCCACTGACCGCATAATCTGTTCCTTTGACAAATAATATATAAGCTAATATATTAAATGCTATATTTGTTAAAAAATAAAAAAGAGTCGTATAAATCATCGCTTTAAATTTGCCACATATTAGTTTTTTTCTGTTGGCTACTGGTGCAACTTCAAGTATTATTTGTCCTTTTAAAATTTCGTCTCCCAATATTTTGGAACCAGCATACATCAGTATTATCATTGGGACTCCAAGTATAAAATAAAGTTGCCATATAGAAAACACATATCTATATATGTCAAATTGACCTTTAAAAGACACAAAACTCCATCCGAATTTTATGCCCGCTCCATAAAATATTGAAACTAAATTAAGTAGTGTAATCAACAAAAAAGTGTTACTTTTTTTGAGTTTGAAAAGTTCTGCTTTAACTAGATTTTTCATTTTTCACCTCATTAAATACTTTATTTATAGAATCCATTTCAATACTAATATCTGCTATATCAATGTCTTGATTCGATAATAATTTTAAGATTCTATTGAGCTCATTTTTTTCTTTTATTACAATTTTATTGTCTATTGTAACAATACTTTGTTTATCTATTTTTAAATTTTCTATATTTTTTGATAACTCCAATATATATAATTTATTCTTATTCAAGTTATGATTTTCTATTTTTTTATCTTTTATAAATAAGAATCTATCGCACAATTCATCTATTTCTTTCATTTGATGTGATGATATGAGAAGTGCAATTTCTTCCTTTTCTACAATTTCTTTTATGAATTTTTTAACGCCTTCTATACCTTTTGGATCAAGCCCTACAAATGGTTCGTCTAATATAAGTAGTTTTACATCACATAACAAAGCTAAGGTTAGACTAAGTCTTTGTTTCATGCCAAATGAGTATTCTGATACTTTTTTGTTTACATCTTTTAGTCCCACAAGTTCTAATAAATAATTGGCTCTATCCCAGATTTCTTTTTCATTTTTTATATTTCTATAAAGTATTTGAATTTTAATATTTTCTTTGGCTGTTAAATGCTCATAAAGTCTAGTATCTATTAAAAATCCTATTTTACTCATCAATTCATGATTGTTTGTATAAGAAGTATTATTAAAAAATTTTACTTCACCACTATCTTTATAAATAAAGCCGAGTATCAATTTCATAAGAGTGGTTTTACCTGCTCCATTTGCACCAACAAGTCCCACTATTTCTCTAGGTTTCAAACTAAAACTAACATTATCAAGAATTAATACATCTTTATATGACTTTTTCAAGTTTTTTATTTCTAAAATCTTTTCCATATAATTCTCCAAAATTTCTATAAAAATAATTTTTATTTTCTAATAATTTATTCAAACTACCTTTTTCTATAATTTTGCCATTATCCATACATATTATTTCATCAGCTTTAATTAAATTATGATAATTTATTTTATGTGTAACCATAACAATTGTTTTTTCTTCTAAATTAAAAATTCTATCTTCTAAAATTCTTGAACTTTTTGGGTCAAGAGATGAATTTAGCTCATCTAACAAAATAACTTCTGTATTATTAAGAATTGCTCTTGCAAGTGCAAGCTTTTTTCTCTCACCACCTGATAAAGCTTCAGCCAAATTTAAATCAGGCATATTATTTCTTTCTTTTAAATCTTCCAGTAGCGAAAATTTAATTGCATTTTTTATTTCTTCATGAGGATAATCTTTGTATAGAGTAATATTATTTACAAGTGAATCATTAAATATGAAAGTATCTTGAGATACAAAAGAGACGATTTTGGATATACTCTCGTGCATAGAATATTCATTCCCATTTAGATAAATCTCTCCCGATGTGTTTGCAAGTATGTTAGAGAGAATTTTTAATAAAGTAGATTTACCACTACCACTACTCCCCAAAATCACATATTTTTTATTTTTCTCAATTTTTAAATTTATATTATCAAGTGAAAAATTTGAATTATCATGTGTATAACATAAATTATTTAGTTCTATTGAATCAAAATTTTTTTCATTTATATAAAAACTATCTGCATTAGAATAATTTAATAGTTTTATTATTTTATTTTTAATTTTTTTAGCTCCACTAATTTCCATAATAGCAGTAGTGGACTCGCCAATTGGTCCCATTATTATGTTTATTACTTGAGTTATGGCAATTAATTCTCCTACTGATAACTTGCCATTTATTACAAAATATCCTCCTAACGAGAATGATATTGCTATTATTATATAATTTCCTAGACCTATTATCTGCGAATATAACCCCAAATTTCTATTAAATAAGTATAATGACCTCTCTAATTCTTCTAGGGATGTGTCAAACTGTTTCAAAATTTTAGTTTCTATTCCATAGCTATGGATTAAATCCATTGATTCAAAAATATCTTTTATCTTACCCAAGAATTTATCTTTATTTTTTGAATACATTGAACTTAATTCATCAATGTTTTTACCCAGTACAAAAGGCAAAAATAATATTAAAAGTGAACAGAAAATCATGATAAACGCCATCTGCTTATTCAATTTTATTAAATAAATAAGCCCAAAAACAATCAACATACTGTTTTTTAAAATATTTAACATATTCTCAAAATAATGATTATCTATAATATTTAAATCAGTTTCAAATATATTAATCTTTTCTGATGGAAGAGTCATAGTAAAATCTTTATGTTTCATTCTAAAAAAACTTTCAATTATATCGCTTTTTATAGATTTATGGATGTCTTTTTTTAATTTAGAATTTGAAAGCACTAAAAAATAAGACAATATAAAATTAATTATAAATGAACTAATTAAAAACCAAATACTATTCTGAAAGGTGGACGAGTCATTAATTATCATACTATCTACAATTTTTTGGATATTTATAACGATAAATATACTAAATAAACTTGTAATTATAGAAAGTATAACTATCAAAACTATTCTTAATTTTTGTGAGTAAAGATATTTTTTCATATACACCTCCATATAAAAATTTGGCATCTAGATGAGACACCAAATTTATATATGAATCTTTTAAAATTAGTAAAATATTTTTACGCTGACCATTTTTTGCCAGAGTATCCTACTGAACCACAAACTACCATCCCTACTGATGCACAGCCTGCGTTGTTTTTCTTTAATGATTTGAATAACATGTTTTACCTCCTTATGCTGACCATTTTTTACCTGAATATCCTACTGAACCACAAACTACCATCCCTACTGATGCACAGCCTGCGTTGTTTTTCTTTAATGATTTGAATAACATATATTTCACCTCCTTCAAATTTATGGATTTTAAAAAACCCAATTAATTATTTATATGAACATTTAAAATGTCATATACTTTTTTATTAGAGCTAAGCCCTGTTAATATATTCCAATTTACATAAAAGTATATTATCTCTTTATTTTTTAATAATAGTCTTATAGGTTTAGCTGATTTTACAAAAGCTAACCTAGATTGAGTTGCAAAATTCATAGAAGATACTACATCGTCATTTTCCAAAGATATATCTTCAATTTCATTAAATTGTATAATTCTATATCCTTTAAATTCTATATGCTCATCAGATATAATGAACTGACCACTGTATTTAAAAAGATTTTTTGCATTAAATCTAGTCATAAAATTTTTATTTTTACTTATTATATCTTCTCTTGAAGAAGCAATATATTTATCCATTGACATTTCCCGCAACTAAATTATTCATAATTTCACTGAAAAAATCATAATACATTGGACAAAATGGATCCCTTGATGTAATCTTATCTGTATTTAGATATGCCCTTGCTCTACAACCACCGCCACATAGATATTTAAATTCACAGTTTCTGCATCCATTTATATCATCTACTGTTATACTATATTCTTTGTTTTCATTATTTATAAGCAAATTCAATGCATCTCCTTTTAAAAGATTTCCAATTTTAAATTCATCTTCCATCAACATATGACATGGATATAGCGAACCATCCGTACCTACAGAAATTATTTGCTCGCCCGTTTTACAATTACATTTTCCTTCAAGAGAATTGTCCAAAGGTGCATCTAAAACCTCTATTTCATTTACTCTATAATAATCTACAATCTTTTTAAGATCATCGTCATTTAACACAAACTCTTTATTTTTTTCATCTGGTTTTACCGTAAATAAACTAAAACTTATATTAGTATCTAATTTTTTTGAAAGTTTAGTATATTCATTTATATAATCTATATTTTGGTGATTTATAGTGGGCAAAATAGACAGATTAATCTTCAATTCCTTTGCTTTTTTTATAAAATACATTATCCTATCAAAAATTTTTTCTTCTCTTAGAAATGCTCTACAATCGGAACTATAAGTATCGAGAGAAACCGAAAGAATATCTAAATGTTTTGCCATGTTTTCTAAAAGATTAAAATCATGGATAGTGCCATTTGTTATCACTATTAAATTTTTTGGTTTAAGTTGATTTTTTATTTTTTCTAATATTTTATCTAAATCTTTTCGAATCATCGGCTCCCCACCAGAGATAATAATATTTTCCAGTTTTAAAGATTTTAAATTATCTATAACTTTGTTTAAATCATCTAATGATAATTCTTGTTTGTCATATCGCTCGTCCGCTGAATAGCAACCATTGCACTTTAAATTACATCTATCAGTTATGTGTATATAAGCATTTTTGGGTGAATAATCTCTTCCAAAGTCATTATTTTTTTTAATAAATTCATTTTCCACCAAAAAATTATATAAATTTTCGTTGACTGTATTATCTTCTAAGATTTCTAGATAATCATTAAAAGTTTTATCGTCAAGCCCTACTACAGCTGAATTTTCTGTGTTAATCAAAAGATTAGCACCTTTAATTTTCTGTGTCTTAATATTTGGATTTTTAAACATATCTTTCACCTGCTTTTTCTGATATTTTTGTAAATATTAATATGAAAGCAAATACAAGAAAGAAATTTATTAAACCTGCAGTAAAAATTGATTGACTACTTACATTAGTTATTTCTATTGATGAATTGTTCGTAAGATTTTGAGAGTTGCGTGCTATTGTATCAAAATCTAAGTCTATAAACCTGATAAAAAATACATAACATGCCGAATATATAAAAGACAGAATCGCAGAAACAATTATTTTTGTTTTCTCACCTTGAACATTTAATATATTAATAATTGAAGAACCCATTACCGATGAAATAAGTACTGGTAAAATAGCTCCAAATACTAAAAATGTTATAACATTTAATGAGTCTACATTCGTCGAAATTTTTAATGTGATTGCAATTAATGTTATTAGAGAAATTAATAAACTAATAATGCTTTTTTTCATAAAACCTCCTAAATAATCATTACAATTAAATTGTATATTGTGTGTACGACAATTGTTAAACTTAAACTCTTTGTCTTTACATATATTCCTGATAATAGAAGTGCCAAAGGTAGTCTATAGCATAAATTTGTTACTAAAACTTCATTGTTGTGAAGAATAAATGCAAAAACAAGACTCGATACTATACAAGAAGCTAAAACACTCATCTTTTTTCCTAACAAATTAATTAAAAGATGTCTGTAGATGTATTCCTCTCCTATAGCGACAAATAAATAATGTATTATCCAAAAAACTACAAAATTCAAATCGAGTTTTGAACTAAAGGTGAAAATATAAAACACCAAGAATAATACAAAAACCAAAATAGAAGTTTTTAGATATCTAAATATATCAAGATTGTCATTTACTTTTAAAAATTTTAATAATATTTTCGGAAGTATTAAAAACGAAATCACCGTTGGTAATGTCATCATTAAAAAGGGGCTTTCTACATTTAATACTGAAGAAAAAATAATCAGTGCTAATAGTGACATCAAATTTATTACTACTAATGCCAAAGCTATAATTAATGGATTTTTTTCATTTATATCTAAAAAATTTAAATCATAATCTTTGTCTCTTTCTATCTCCATACACCTCACCTCAACTTTCAATTAGATTATATTAGATTTTTTTATACATATTTCTAAAATGTATTAAACAGTATCAAAAATTGTATTAAAAAAACTCCCTAAAAATAGGAAGTTTTGTATTAATTAAAATATTTATTTAAATATATTAGCTAATACCTGAAATTTGTGTTCCACAAGGAATTATCACAATCACCCTAAAATATCCATCTTCGTACTTAAAATTATAAAAACCTCTTAATTTATCTAAACGGAGCTTTATGCTCTTTATACCAATTCCATATCGGATTGACTTAGATGATTTTATAAAATCTTTTGAAAAATCTTCTTCAAGTTTTTCTGAAGGATTTTCAATGTGCATATATATTTTTTCATCTCGATATATTAACTTGATGATAATTGGTGAAGTGCCCACAGCAAGTCTTTCAACTGCCTCAATTGCATTATCTATCAAATTCCCAAGAATTGCCGACAAATCAATCGATATATCTTTTATATCTAAATCTTTAGGTATCTGAAGTGATATTTTATACTTTATATTTAATTTTTCCATTTTTTTGATTTTAATACTCAATAAATAATCAATCTCCGTCAAACCACTTAAATATGTTGGATAATCTAATTTCTCTCCAACTATATCTTCAATTTGTTCTATTGCAAGATTGATATCTCCTCTTTTTATATTCATATCTACTTGAAGCAAAGTATTTTTGAGATCGTGTTTTAATCTCCTAAAATTAGCTTCATTTTCAATTTCTTTTCTTAAAATTTTGTTTTGTTCTTCCAAAACCTGATACTTTGAAAGAGAAATATTCTTTTCTCTAATTTTTTTATGAAAAAAAACATAACATAAATCAGAAAGTACCACAACAAACATAAGTACAATACTAATTTTAGATGAATAATCTTCTAATACCATCAGTATTATTAAATTACAGAGTGGGACGATAGTCAAAATAAAATACTCAATATTATTTAAATCAAAATTATGAGAACTTTCATCTTTAATAAATTTTATATATACATATAAAATAATCAAAAAAATAGAATACAATATTATGTAATAGATAGGGACATCAATATTTAAAAAATCCTTATATAAATTCGAATAAAAAAAGCTAAGTCCAATAACTTCATATAATGTGAAATTACAAATAAAACTCATTACATAAAATACTTTTTTATATTGAGAACCATCAAAAAATATAAAGGCAATAACTAAATTTGCCAAAGTTAAAAACAAAAGTTTAATAAAAATAGAATCTCCCAACAATTTATTTATAAAGATTACAATAAAAAAACTGAGAAAAAGAATATTATCTTTTCCTCGATTAATAAAATATTCATTAAAAAAAACATAAGAAATACTTGTCTGCAAAAGCACAATAGCTATAAGTGTCACAAAAACTTTAACAGCTTCAATATTCATATGCCAACCTCTTTGGATATAAAACTAGAATATAAATCAATTACACTTTGTTTTCTATTTTTACTTATTGTAAGTATTTGGTCATCTACCATGATTACCTCTTGAGAATTTAAAATTTTTACTTTTTTTAAATTTATAATAGTTCCCCTATTGATTTTAACAAAATTGAGTGGGTGGAGTTTCTTTTCTATATTTTTAATTTTTCCATAAAATACCTCATCATTTAATTCATTATCGGTCTTAATCCTTAATTTTCTTCCAGCTTCAGAAAATATTGCTATTATAGATGAACTTTCTATTTGTATATAATCTTTGCCCCTTTTAAAAAAGACATGACTACTAGAATTTTTTATGTATTCAATGGCATCATAAAATGCTTTTGCAAACTCCTTTGTATCAATAGGTTTTAATAAATAACGAAAAGGTCTAACTTCAAATGATTCTAGAGTATAAGTTTCGTAACTCGTTACATAAATAATGAGAATTTCTTCAGAATATTTTCTAAGTTTTCTAGCAGTTTGAATTCCATTAATTTCTTTCATCTCAATATCAATAAAAATAATTGATGGCAAATTGTCTACATCAATCACTCTAAGAAGCTCTTCGCCACTTTGATACACATCTATATCAGGTCTTAAATTTTCAAATTTTTGAGATAATTCGTATATCATATCTTCCATTAAATTTATAAATTTGATATTATCGTCACATATAGCTATATTCATAATGCCTCCTAACATATCTTTTTACAATTTTACAGAAAATATGTAAAGTTACTGTAAACAGATAATTATTAGAAAGTAAATAAATACAAGTTGAAGTTTTAATATGCTAAATATTATAACAGTGAAGTGATAAATCTATGTTTATATGTATTATTATAAAAATAAAAAATCCCCTTTATTAGAATCTAAAGAGGATTGTAAATTATATATTATAAAAAATTTTAAGAAATATGCAATAAATTAACAATTATAGGAATTATAATAGAGGCAATAATAGCATGAAGACCTATTGATAATCCGCTAATAGCTCCCTGAACTTCTCCTATTTTAATTGCTTCACTAGTCCCAACAGCATGACTTGCAGTCCCAATTGCTAGGCCTTGTGAAATTGGACTTTTTATTTTAAATAATGAAATAATTGGTCTTGCTATAACTGCCCCAACTATTCCTGTCATACAGATATACATTACTGTTATTGATGTGAGCCAACCCATTTTATTAGAAATTTCAATTCCAATAGCTGTTGTAACTGATTTTGGTATACTTGCAAGCAATACATCTTGTGGCATATTTAATGCACGACCAAGTAAGATTACAAATAAGACTACAAATGTACCTCCAATAATTGTTGATATAACCATAGATAAAAAATTCTTTTTTAAAGTGTCAAATTGTTTATATAGTCCAACGCCAATAACTATAGTTTCGATAGGAGATATCATAAACTGAATCATAGAACCACCTTCTCGATAATTTTCAAGAGGAATTTTAAATATAATAAGTGTCGCTATTACAAATATAATTGCCAATAACATGGGATTAAATAAATTATTATTAAATCTTTCTTTTATCTTTATTGCAAGTAAAAACGCTAAAACAATAATACCAACTCCAAATAGTGGTCCTTTTGTCAAAATATCAATCATTAAAATCCCCCTTATTAAATAATTTTATGAATAAATCCGAAAATTTACCTGTAATAACCATAGTTGCCGCTGTGGATAAAATTATCAATACAAAAATTTTTACCCACACATCAGTACTAAATTTTGTGAAATATTCTAAAATACCAACTCCCACTGGGACAAAAAATAATGCCAAATATTTGCTTGATAAGTTTACAACTCCATCTAATTTTTTAAGTTCAATAAATTTTGTTTGCAATAGTACGAATAATATCAAGCTTGCAATAATAGTACCTGGAAAAGGAAAAGGCAATAAACTTGAAATTATTTGTCCAAGATATGCAACCCCAAACATTACAATTAATTGAAATAACATAATATTCTCCTATAAATTTGATTTTATTTAAGTCAAATAGCGTTATAGTTTTTATATTTCGCATATTTATTTTTATTAATCACTTTATTATAAATAAAATCTTTCACTTTAGTATGTAAACTGAAATAACTATATGCGATTAATTAAAAGCTCTCACCTCCTTATGGTTAAATTTTGCATTGACTATAAATAATTGAAATTAATTTATAAAAATTAATTTTTAGTAATGATATCGTTTTCGATTTTCTTTGTCAATCTTCTTTTTGCATTTTTTAGACATATTGACTTGATATATATTACCTTAGACTATTTTAAAATCACTTTAAAAATTAATGACTATCTAATTTTACGATAAATATACAAATCTAAATTAAGATAATTTTTGAACTTGTTGAACTTTAATTCAATTTATGTCATATTTAAGTATTTTTTATTCCCAAATTTTTTATGTATTCTAAATTATAGAAAACGTTTTGAACTTCTTAGAATTCAAAGCCTATCTAAAATAAAAAAATCGTAGGAGGAAACAATGGATTTTAAATTAACTAACGAACAATTGGCTATTCAAAGTGCTATGAGAACTTTTGTAGAAAAAGAATTGGCACCTGGAGTTATGGAAAGAGATGAAAGAAGTGAATTTCCTTTAGAACAGTTTAAAGCTTTAGGCAAAGCTGGATTAAATGGAATTCAATATCCTAAAGAATACGGCGGACAAGACGGAGATTATATTTCATATGCTATAGCTGTTGAAGAACTATCAAAGGTAGACGGTTCAATTGGTATCGCCTATTCAGTAAATGCATCTTTATATGCTTATCCAGTTTTTAAATATGGTAGCGAAGAAATTAAGAAAAAATATCTTCCGCCCGTATTTAACGGAACTTCACTAGGAGCTTTTGGACTAACAGAGCCAAATGCAGATTCTGACGCTGGGGGCTGTGTTACTGTCGCTAAAAAAGAAGGTGATTATTATGTACTTAATGGTGCAAAATGTTTCTCAACAAATGGTCCTCTAGCTGACTATTATGTTGTATTTGCACTTACTGAACCAGAAAAAGGTGCAAAAGGATTATCAGCTTTTGTAATAGAAACTGCATGGGAAGGCGTAAGCGTTGGACATATAGAAGACAAAATGGGAATTAGATCTGCAAAAGTAAGTGAAATGTTTTTAAAAGATGTTAAGGTTCCTGCTGCTAATTTATTAGGAGAAGAAGGTCAAGGATTTAAAATAGCAATGCAAACTCTTGACGGTGGAAGAATTGGTGTAGCAGCTCAAGGACTTGGCCTTGCAAAAGGTGCTTTTGAAATTGCAAGAAAATATATGATGGACAGAAAACAATTTGGCAAACCAATCTGTGCACAACAATATCCTGCTTTCAAGATGGCTGAACTTAAAACTAAAATTGAGTACTCTGAGCTTCTTCTATATAAAGCGGCTCAAGCCGAAACTGAACATCTTCCTTATACAATACCAGCTGCAATGGCAAAACTTACTTGCACAGATACAGCCATGGAGGTTACTACTCAAGCTGTTCAATTCTTGGGTGGCAATGGTTATATGAAAGACTACCATGTTGAAAGAATGATGAGAGATGCAAAGATTACTCAAATTTATGAAGGTAATAACAAAATACAAAAACTAATTATCAGTGGAAGTATTTTTAGATAATAATAATTAGACAAGCTTACTTTTATCTTTAGCTTGTCACAGGAGGCATTTATGATACCTAAATTTACAAATCTTAAAGAAGCTCTATCTGTTATTAAAGACAGAGATGTTGTAGTTACTTCTGGTTTTATAGGATGTTCTAATCCCGAAGCTTTAGAAGCAGGTTTAGAAAAAAGATTTAAAGAAACTAATAGCCCTAGAGATTTAACATTATTTTATGTCGCAGGACAAAGCGATGGAGATTGTAAATGTGTAAATCATTTAGCACACGAAGGACTGCTAAAAAAAGTAATTGCAGGACATTTTAATAAAGCACCAAAACTGATGGATCTTATGACATCTAATAAAATCGAAGGATACAATGTACCTCAAGGTGCTCTTGCTCAAATGCTTAGAAATGTAGCTGGAAAAAAAGTAGGAGTAATAACTCATGTTGGTTTAAATACATTCGCCGATCCTCGTATCGAAGGAAGTAAAGTAAATGAAATTACCACTGAAGACATTGTAGAGCTTATCAATATAAATGGAGAAGAGAGATTATTTTATAAAGCCATGAATTTTGATATTACACTAATAAAAGGAAACTTTTCAGATGAGCATGGCAATATTTCCATGGATATGGAAGTTGTACCTACTGAAGTACTTTCAATTGCTCAAGCAGTTCATAACTGTGGCGGAAAAGTAATTATGCAAGTAAACAAAATTGTAAAAAGTGGATCTCTTGATCCTAAACATGTAAAAATCCCTGGCATCTATGTAGATTATGTTGTAGAAGTTCACGAACCCTCCCTAAAAGAACAAGCCTACGGCATTGATTACGAACCTGAACTTGCTGGCAACATTCGAATTGCAGAAAAAAGCTACGATGCTTATATACCTTTAAATACGAAGAAAATTATTGCACGACGTGGTGCGATGGAAATAAAACCAAATATGGTTGGCAATTTAGGAATTGGGGTCCCTGAACTAGTTTCTAACATTGCAGCTGAAGAAAATATCAAAGATCATATTGTACTTACTGTAGAATCCGGACCTATTGGTGGCATACCCCAATCAGGACCACGTTTTGGAGGTGCAATAAATGCCGATGCTCTAATCGACCAACCGTATCAATTTGATTTCTATGAAGGTGGTGGTTTAGATATTTGTTATCTAGGACTAGCACAAGCGGACTCTCATGGCAATCTAAATGTTTCAAAATTTGGAACTAGAATTGCCGGTTGCGGTGGATTTATTAGCATTTCACAGAATTCCAAAAAAGTAATATTCTGTGGTACTTTTACCGCCAAAGGCTTAAAAATTAAAGTAGAAGACGGAAAACTTATTATATTAGAAGAAGGTCAAGTCAAAAAATTTAAAAAAGATGTAGAACAAATTACTTTTTCAGGTGATTACGCAATTAACATTGGTCAACCAGTTTTATATGTGACTGAAAGATGCGTTTTTGAACTTAAAAAAGATGGCTTGACACTTATAGAATTCGCCCCTGGTGTTGATTTACAAAAAGATATATTAAATCAAATGGAATTTACACCTATTATAGATAAAAACCTCAAGATGATGGATTCCAGAATCTTTTTAGATCAAGTTATGGGACTAAAATAAAAACTATTCATCCAATAGACATTATAACCAACTCATAAATATTTTACTTGAAATTTTAAATTAATGTATTAGTCAAAGTGTCGTGTATTTACACGGCACTTTTTTAAAATCTTTTATTATGTTTATTCAGAATGATAGAGCATAAAAAGTTTTTTACTTGTACATCACTGTGTATGTGAAAGTTTTTATTTGAGATTTAAAAACTTAAAATACTTCCATTTAAAAAACTCCTAACAAAAAAGATTTAAAACTAAGACCATTGTCATAATTTTAAATCTTTATATTAAAAATAGTATTTAATTAAAAATATTAATTCATATCATCTGAAATACCCATAATTTTAGTAAACATACTCTCATAATTATTCCATTTTTCTTCTAATTCTTCTACGGTATATTGTTTACAAATATCCATAGTTTTTAAAGATTCTAAATAATCATTTACTCTCTCTACAATCTTCTTGTTCATTACAGTATACATATATGGTTCAAGATTTTGGGAATATCTGATATAATTTTTCACAAAAAATTTCTTGTGATTTAGATATATTCCAAGATTAAAACCCTGAAAATCTCCTTCTATCTTTTCCCCATCGATGATATATAATTTTATATTTGGATTTTTTTTCATCAATCCTAAAGCATTCTTAAAATGTGATTTTCTTTCTTCTATGCTCATTTTATAAGGTGTATCTATGTAAACCAAATTCCCTGTTTGAATATACTCATATAAAGTTGATTTAGGAATAAAGAAATTAATATTTCTATTGTGAAAAATCTCTTCCCATTCAATTTGCAATTTTTTAATTTGTAACATATTGTCCATGATTTTAATATCATCTATATCTTTGCCTTTTAATCTCTCATATTCTTTATCAGCAATTTTATCTATAATGTTAGATGGTAACAAAAATTCAAATCCATAACTTATAAATATATTGAAATAATTGTCTATATAAAAATCAGTTCTATACCCACTTTTATTCATATCCAGGCTGTTGACATTTTTTAAAAGCAAATCTTCATCTTTAAATTTTGCTAATAGTATTTTATATGCTCTTTCAACTTCTTCTTCATTATTTGAGTACGATATTATTTCCATTTTACCATTAATATCCAAAGAATAATTTATGACAAAATTATTTTTAGCAACTATCGCATTAAAGTTTTTGAAGTCACTATTATTATAAAGAGTAATATTGAGATTTGGGCGTTCATTTAATACTCTATAAACCTTTTTGAGCTTAGCATGATTTTTGTCAAAATCATTCATATCCAATCCAATTTTTATATTGATGTTGTCTGTATTCTGTATCAAATTCAAGAAATTTTCCAATCCTTCAGATGATATTTCCATAGAAATCAATATATCTTTTAGACCATCTTCGCTTTTTAAATGTTGCTTTTGAATGAAGTCACTTAAAAACATTTTTATATTACTATTGCCTTCTACCATTCTGGTATTATTATCACTTCCATCATAGTTTTTAATTGAACTTTTGTATACCTTCATCAGTATATTAAAGATTTTATCTTGAACATCTTTTTTGTCTGATAAATAATCAGAATTTTCTGGTAATTGTATATCAAATTCTAAGAAGAAATCTAATACTTTATTCTGTTCAAAGATATCTTTGCATATAACTTCACTTATTCTTTGATTTGTAATACGAATATATTTTTGTGAAGGTAATTTGGAAGCGTTACACCACTTACTTATGTATGATATGTCGTAATCTAACTTATTTGTTAAGACAATAAGTTTGACATTTGTAAAATCTATCATTTTTTTAACATTGGTGAATATTTATTCATAGCTAACCCCTCTCTTATGATTACCAAAATAAATTACTTAACCCTCTATGATAATCATAATCCTTTTTAGCCAAAATATCATTTGACCTTTTGGCATTTTAATTCAAGTTTGACTTTTTTATTCAAAATACGTCATCCTAAGACATTTTTAAATCCAGTAAACTTTTTATAAAATTATATCAAGAGAGAAAAACATTTTCAATGTTTTTAGGTGAATGAAAATCAAAGAATTATAAAATATTTCCTCAAAGATTTAATACTTATTTCAAAAAATATTTTCCTAATTTATATCAGCTATATTTGTTTTTCTCCAAAGTTAAAGGAGTTGAACGGTATATGAAACCAATGAGAATGCACCATGTTGGAATAGTTCTTCCAACATTAGAAGACGTTTATCAAATGATTGATAGACTAGGACTCGAAATCGATTACAAAGGTCATGTTGATGCTTATCAATCTAAATTAATTTTTACAAAACCTGGAGAACACTCTAGCCCTATTGAGTTTATTATCCCAGAAGCTGGAGTACTTAAAGATTTTAATAATGGCAAAGATGGTATCGCTCATATTGCATTTGAGGTAGATGATGTTGAAGCTGTTAGAAAAGAATATGAAGATAAAGGACTACAAATGCTAAAAAAAGAAGCTGTGTCAGGTACTAGTGACATAATCGTAATTTTCTTAAGACCAAAATACAATAATGGAATTTTGATAGAATTTGTAGAAACTATCAAACCAATTGATAGCGAATATCAGGTACAGGCACTAGTGGTCCACAACAAGCTACTGAGAAAACAAAAAAATTTAATGAAGTGTCAGTAGGAACAAATATTAATTTAGATCAGCTTGCTCCATCTCCTATAGGTCATGAAATTAGATGTATTGCTAAATTAGTAGAACAAAATAAAAGAAAGTATGTGTTCGATGTTACAGCTTATGATGAAGATAAAATAATAGGAAAATCTACCCATACACGATATATAGTCGATTTAGAAAAATTTACAAATAAACTTTAACACGCGAAAGGAATCCTTCTAAAAATAGCTACAGACCCTTTTCCGTTAATATTCAAAATATACACTTTTCAACTATACCTAATCGACTAAAAAACATTAATCGGAACACAATTATAAAGACCAGAAGTTAATCCCAAACTTCTGGTCTTTATTTACTGCGTATAATATGTTTTTGGATTGATATATGACTCTAAAACATAATTATTAATATTTCAAAATCTTCATAGCTAAATACAGTTGATTATTAACTTCATAATTTGATAATACTAGCATTTATTTAAGTAGTCTTATCACAACTCAAATAATAAATAAAATTAGGAGCTGCTTTCGGCCACTAAGTCAAGCAACACTTTTTATTATATTTTTAATTTTCTTGTATGAATTACAACATTAATTGCTACTTAAAATTACTCCTGTTTTAAACAGATTTTAGCATAAATATTTCCCATCAACATATAATATAGAATAATAAAGTGGAAGATAAACTATCGATTATAAATAAAAAATTAAACTTTCCCTTAAAAATTCCCTTCCAAAAATACAAGTTTTTTGATTTTAGAAAATTTTTTTAAAATTTCCTTACACTCGAAGTAATTATTCGAAAGATTAAAGTTTCATTGATTTTCAGTATTTTTAGAATCGAGTAGGGGCTATAGGTTAGCCCCTCTCACACCACCCGTATGTGCCGTTCGGCATACGGCGGTTCAATATTTTCTTGTATCATATTATATATTTCTGATGTATCTATTTAACTTTATTCTTTTTGTATCCGAACCTCGAGGACTGAATACGTCATTCCTTGTATTCCATCAAGTCATAGACCATCCTTTTCAAATATTACAATAAATATTGTTCCTCCCGTCGCTCCATTTCCATTACAGAAACTTCCTCGCTACTATGGATTCTGCTGACTTCTCATGGTTCGTTGTTACTACTGTATCGTCTATGAGACATCACGGGATAAGTTCTAATACTTTCATCGTTCACTTGCAGAATCTACGCCTTGGGTTTACGGTTGTCTTTTGGGAATTTGCTATCTTATGCTAGCTCGCCCACCTGTTACGCCTTGTATTCTGTTCCTGCTAGCCAAGCCACGATTTTGCTATTGCTTCTTCTCTCCCACATGTCACCATGTGAAACTTGCAAGTTGCTATGGGATTCGTCGACAACTACGCTCCTTGAGGAATTTCACCCCAGCATTAGAACATGCCCGTCATACATAAAAAAAAAGGAAACCCCTTATGGATTTCCTTATACTAATTCTATTATTGAAAGTTCAGCGCCGTCTCCACGTCTTGGACCTACTTTTATTATTCTAGTATATCCACCGTTTCTATCGGCATATTTTTCAGCTAATTCGCCAAATACTTTTGTTACAACATCTTCTGAGTATATATATGATAATGCTTGTCTTCTTGCGTGAAGATCGCCACGTTTTCCAAGTGTAATCATGCGCTCAGCAACTTTTTGAACTTCTTTAGCTCTTGTATGAGTAGTAGTAATTCTACCATTGTTAAGAAGATCAGTTACAAGATTTCTAAGCATTGCACGTCTATGACTTGATGCGCGGCCAAGCGTTCTTTGTTTTGTCATAGTGCCCTCCTTTATTCTTCTTCAGGTTTTAAACTAAGTCCAAGTTCATCAAGTTTTTCAGTTACTTCTTGAAGTGATTTACTTCCAAGATTTCTAACCTTCATCATTTCACTTTCAGTCTTTTGGATTAGTTCTTCAACAGTATTTATTCCAGCTCTCTTCAGACAGTTAAATGATCTTACTGATAAATCAAGTTCTTCAACAGTCATTTCAAGAACTTTCTCTTTTTCATCCTCTTCTTTTTCAACCATAAGATTGATGTCGCTTACATGCTCAGTAAGTCCAATGAAGAGTTCAAGATGTTCTGTTAAAACCTTAGCAGCAAGTGAAGTCGCTTCATCAGCTTTCATTGATCCATTTGTTGTAACCTCAAGAATAAGTCTATCAAAGTCAGTTCTTTGCCCTACCCTTGTGTTTTCGACCTTCCAGTTAACTTTTTCAACAGGAGTAAAGTTAGAGTCCATAGGAATAATTCCAATTTCATCTATTTCGTCCTTTTTAAGTTCAGAAGGTTCGTATCCTCTACCTTTTTCAATTGTCATTTCAATAAACACATCTGCATCATCATTTAAAGTTGCAATGTGTTGTTCAGGATTTATTATCTCAACATTAGGTGTCAATTCAATATCTGATGCTTTTAGTTCTCCACTACCTTTTTTTTCTATAATAAGTTTAACAGGTTCATCATCTGTCATTTTTAAAACTATAGATTTAATATTTAAAACTATTTCAGGTACGTCTTCCAATACTCCAGGAATAGTATCAAATTCGTGTTCAACTCCACGTATGTTGATAAATGATACAGCCGTACCTGGTAGAGAGGAAAGTAACACTCTTCTTAAGGAATTTCCAATAGTGATACCGAATCCCGGTTCTAGTGGTTCAACTATAAATTTACCATATTTACCAGATTCATCTACTTCTTCAATACTAATTCTAGGTTTTTCAATTTCTATCATGAGTACCCTCCTTCTCGGTAAATAGTTATTATACTCTTCTACGTTTTGGCGGTCTACATCCATTGTGAGGTATTGGAGTAACATCTTTAATAGTTGTTACTTCAAGTCCTGAAGCTTGAAGAGATCTAATAGCAGCCTCTCTTCCTGAACCTGGGCCTTTAACGTAAACGTCTACGCTTTTTAAACCATGTTCTTTTGCTTTTTCAGCAGCTTCTTGTGCTGCTTCTTGTGCAGCAAATGGAGTTGACTTTCTTGATCCTCTAAAACCAAGTTGTCCAGCACTAGCCCAAGAAATAACATTACCATTTACATCAGTAAGAGTAACCATAGTGTTATTAAATGTTGAAACTATATGAGCTTCTCCCTTTTCAATGTTTTTACGAACACGTCTTTTAGAACGTGTACTTTTTTTAATTGTAGCCAATTATAGTCCTCCTTTACTTCTTGATAAGTTTCTTTGGACCTTTTCTTGTCCTAGCATTAGTCTTAGTTTTTTGTCCTCTTACAGGAAGACCAGCTTTGTGTCTCTTTCCACGATAGCAGTTGATTTCACGAAGTCTTTTGATGCTCATTGCAACGTCACGACGTAAATCCCCTTCTACATGATATTTATCAATTTCTTCTCTAATTCTAGCAAGTTCAGCTTCTGTTAAATCTTTTACTCTAGTGTTAAAGTCAACATCAGCATTAGTCAAAATTTCGCGAGCTCTTGGTTTACCAACACCAAATATATAAGTCAAGCCAATTTCGACTCTCTTTTCTCTAGGTAAGTCTACACCAGCAATTCTAGCCATAATTACCTCCCTTATCCCTGTCTTTGTTTATGTTTCGGATTTTCGCAAATTACCATTACTTTTCCGTTTCTTTTAATTATTTTGCATTTTTCGCACATCTTTTTAACAGATGGTCTTACTTTCATTTTATTGCCTCCTAATCTAGGATTATTTCTTTCTCCAAGTAATCCTTCCTCTTGTAAGATCATAAGGTGAAAGCTCAACTGTCACCTTATCACCAGGAAGAATTCTAATATAATTCATTCTCAATTTTCCTGAAATATGAGCGAGTATGATATGTCCGTTTTCAAGTTCTACTTTGAAGTTAGTATTTGGTAGTGCATCTACAACTACGCCTTCAACTTCAATTACATCTTCTTTAGCCATATTATTAAGGATCCTCCTTTAGCTATAAGGTAATAGTTTTTTCCTAATATAAGAGTCGTTTAGATTTTTAACATCTAAATCTATTTGACTGTTATAGATATAAACATGTTTTACCTTTTTCTTTTTTGGTCGATCTAGCTTTCTAAGCTTTCCATCTACAAGATAAAGGTAGTTCTCATCTATAACTTCTGTTATGACAAAAACTTTTCCTTCATCTCTGCCCTTTTTGGATCTTACAATTTGTCCTCTTTCAAGGTTTATTGTTGTATCCATAAAATTATTTAAGACCTGCTACTATTTCGTCAAAAACTTTATCAATATCTTGCGCACCATTAACATCAATTAATAGCCCTTGCGCATTGTAATAGTCAATTAGCGGAGCAGTTTGGTCAAAATAAACTTCAATTCTTTTTTTAACAGTTTCTTCGTTATCGTCATCTCTTTGTATAAGTTTAGTACCATCATTATCACATATACCACTAACCTTAGGTGGATTAAACTCTATATGATAAGTTGCACCACAAGTTTTACAAATTCGTCTGCCGCAAGCTCTTTTTATTAAGATTTCTGGCTCAACGTTGATGTTTATAACTTTAGTTAGCTTATCGCCTTCCGCATCTAAAATTGCATCTAAGCTGACAGCTTGTGCCACTGTTCTTGGAAAACCATCAAGTAAAAATCCGTCTTTAGCATCATCTTTTTTAATTCTATCTTCTACTAAGTCGATAACTAGTTCATCAGGAACAAGTAACCCCTTGTCCATATAAGATTTTGCTTTTTTTCCAAGTTCCGTATTATTCTTAATATTTTCTCTGAAAATATCTCCAGTAGATATATGAGGAATATCATATTTTTTGATAATATAATCAGCTTGTGTTCCTTTTCCGGCCCCTGGAGGTCCTAATATAACTAATTTCATAAATGCCTCCTATTTCCTTTTTAAGAAACCTTTATAATTTCTCATCAACAATTGTTGTTCTAATACTCTGTGAATTTCAAGTACAACTCCAACTACAATTATAATAGATGTACCACCATAGTTGAATTGTAATCCTGAAGCCTTTGTCAAAATTGTAGGCAATACTGCCAATATTGAAAGAGCAATTGCACCAGGCATTACTAATCTATTTAGTGTTCTTCCAAGATAATCACTTGTCGGTTTACCAGGTCTAATTCCCGGTATAAAACCACCATTTTGTTGTAAGTTTTTAGAATATTCTACAGTATTAAATTGAATAGTTGTATAGAAGAATGTAAAGAATACAATTAAAAGCACTGTCATAATTGTATAAATAACAACGCCTGGTCCACCATTTGGTGTCAACCATTTTGTTATCCAATTTCTTGTATTTTCTCCTGTGAAAATTGCTATTGTAGCAGGTATTGCTGTAAGTGAGTTGGCAAAGATAATTGGCATAACACCAGTCATAAGAACTTTAATAGGTATATGTGTAGCTTGACCGCCATACATTTTTCTTCCTACAACTCTCTTCGCATATTGAACTGGGATTCTGCGTTCCCCTTCAGTTAATGTTACAACAAAAAATACAATTGCTACCGCAATGATAATAAATAATACTAAAAATATTGGGCTTGCTTGTCCTATTTGAACAGTTCTAATTGATTGCATAATATCAATTGGAAATCTTGATACAATTCCGGCAAAAATTAGAATTGAAATTCCATTTCCAATTCCATGTTCAGTTATTTGTTCACCTATCCAGATAAGGATAGCTGTACCTGCAACTATTGATAAAATAATTGTTGCATATTCTACAGGACTTGTTGCATTAATTGCTTTTTGAAAAAAGCCAAAAGTATATCCAATTGCTTGGATAAGTGCAATTACAATTGCCAAATATCTAGTATATTTTGCAATTGTCTTTCTACCTGTCTCTCCCTCTTTTGCAAGTGCTTCTAAAGATGGGATTGCGATAGTTAATAGTTGAATTACGATTGATGCCGTAATATATGGATATATATTTGCAGCAAAAATAGTAAATCTTCTAAAGTTACCTCCTGCCATAAGGTCTAGGAATGAAAATATTGATCCACTAGTTCCACTAAAAAGTTGAGAAATCACTTGTGAATTCATATATGGAACTGCAATATGTGAACCTAATCTATAAATCAAAAGCATAAAAAGAGTAAATAACATCTTTTTACGTAATGATTCGATTTTCCAAGCTTTTGCAAAGGTATCTAACATTAGATCACCTCGGCCTTTCCTCCGCAAGCCTCAATTTTTTCTATTGCAGATTTTGAGAAATGCTGAGCTTTAACAGTCAATGATACATTTAGTTCGCCATCTCCAAGGACTCTAATTCCGTCTTTTGCAGTTGCTTTTTTCACATAATTATTTTCGATTAAGAATTCAGGTGTAATAACAGTTCCTTCTTCGAAATTATTTAAATCAGAAACATTAATAACAGCATATTGTTTCTTGAAAACATTAGTGAAACCTCTCTTAGGAAGACGTCTAAATAATGGCATTTGTCCACCTTCGAAACCTGGTCTAACTCCTCCGCCACTTCTAGCATTTTGTCCTTTGTGACCTTTTCCGGAAGTTTTACCAGTACCGGAACCTATTCCACGACCTACTCTCTTTCTGGCTTTAACGCCGCCACCTTCATTTGGTCTTAAGTCATGTAGTTTCATTGGTACACCTCCTTATTCTTCAACTTCAAGCATGTATTCAACAGCTTTAATCATACCTCTTATTTGAGGTGTGTCATTCTTTTCAACGACTTGGCCAATTTTTTTAAGACCAAGAGCCGTAATTGTTTTTCTGTGTTTTGGTATTTTACCAATAGGGCTCTTTATTAGTTTGATCTTTATTGTACTCATTAAAGTTCCCCCTTATCCTAAAATTTCATCAACAGATTTATTTCTAAGCTTTGCAACTGATTGAGCTGTAACAAGCTTCTTTAATCCGTCAATTGTTGCATTTACAGTGTTTCTAGGATTATTTGTACCAATATTTTTAGTACGAATATCAGAAATACCTGCAAGTTCACACACCGCACGCACAGCTCCACCGGCAATAACACCAGTACCTTCTCTAGCTGGCTTTAAGAATACTCTACCTGCACCAAAAATTCCAGTTACTTGATGAGGAATTGAAGTGTTTTGTAGATTTACTTCTATAATGTGTTTTCTAGCATCTTGTGTAGCTTTTCTGATTGCTTCAGGAACTTCAAGAGCTTTTCCAGTACCAACACCAACATGTCCATTTTTATCTCCAACAACTACTAGAGCTGAGAATCTTACGTTTCTACCACCCTTAACAGTTTTGGCAACTCTGTTGATTGATACTACTCTCTCTTCAAGATCAAGTTCTGCCGCATTTATTAATGAACGCTCCATAACTTCCTCCTTCTTAGAATTTTAGTCCAGCTTCTCGTGCAGCTTCAGCAAGAGCTTTGACTTTACCATGGTATACATAGCCACCTCTGTCAAATACTACTTCTTCAATGCCTGCATCTTTAGCTTTTTTAGCAATTAACTCTCCAACAGCTTTAGCTGCATCAATATTACCTGTTGTTTCAAGGTTTAATGATTTATCAAGTGTAGACGCACTAGCCAATGTACGTCCCTCATCGTCATTAATTATTTGAGCATAAATATGTGACGCTGATCTATATACAGAAAGTCTAGGCATAGTAGCTGTACCGGAGATGTGGTTTCTGATTCTTCTGTGTCTTTTTTGTCTATTAGCATTTTTATTAATTTTCTTAAACACTTAAATTCTCCTTTCTTACTTACCTGTTTTTCCTACTTTACGTCTTACGTGCTCATCTATATATTTAACACCTTTACCTTTATATGGTTCAGGTTCTCTATAACTTCTAATCTTTGCAGCATAAGATCCTACTAATTGTTTATCTATACCTTTAATAATTATTGAGTTAGCAGAAGGTACTTCAACTTCAATTCCTTCAGGGTCTTCTAGGTCAAGTGGATGTGAAAATCCAAGATTTAAAGAAAGAACTTTACCTTTCTTTGCCGCTCTATAACCTGTACCGATAATTTCAAGTTGTTTTGAATATCCTTCAGTTACACCAATAATCATATTATATATAAGAGTTCTTGTTAGACCATGGATGGCTTTAATTTCTTTAGAGTCATTTGGTCTTTCTATTGTGAGAACTCCGTCATTAATTTCAATTTTCATGTCTTTGTTCAAAGACTTATTAAGTTCACCTTTTGGTCCCTTAACTGTGATGTTATTACCTTCAACTTTAACATCAACTCCACTTGGGATTTCAATAGGTTTTTTACCAATTCTTGACATGTTTCACCTCCAAATTACCAAATGTAGCAGATTACTTCTCCGCCTACTCCTTCTTTTCTAGCCTCTTTGTCTGTTATAATTCCCTTAGATGTTGAAATAATAGCAGTTCCAAGTCCACCAAGTACTTTAGGAACATCATCGCACTTAACATAAACTCTAAGTCCTGGTTTAGAAATTCTCTTTACACCAGTAATAACTCTTTGTCCGCTATCAGCATATTTTAATTCAATCTTAAGCATTCCTTGCTTGTTATCTTCAATTACATCTAGGTTTTTAATATATCCTTCTTCAAGAAGAATTCTTGCGATTTCTTTTTTAATATTTGAAGCAGGAATGTCAACAGATTTGTGTCTTGCATTGTTTGCATTTCTGATCCTTGCCAGCATATCTGCTATAGGGTCTGTCATCATATCAGTTTGCCTCCTTTCATCTAAGGTCTATTACCAACTAGCTTTTCTTACGCCAGGAATTTGGCCTTTATAAGCAAGTTCTCTAAAACAGATTCTACAAATACCATATTTTTTCAAAACAGAATGTGGTCTTCCACAAATTTTACATCTAGTATATTCACGAGATGAATATTTTTGTTTTCTCTTTTGTTTTGCAATCATTGATTTTTTAGCCACTTTGTACCTCCTTATGCTTTCGCAAATGGCATTCCCATTTTTTCAAGGAACACTTTAGCTTCTTCATCAGTTTTTGCAGAAGTTACTATATTAATATCCATACCTCTAACAGTTTCAACTTCATCATATTCAATTTCTGGGAATATAAGTTGTTCTTTAAGACCTAGAGCATAGTTTCCTCTGCCATCAAATGCAGTTGGTTTAATTCCTCTAAAGTCTCTTACTCTTGGTAGAGCTACATTCATTAATTTATCTAAGAAGTCATACATTCTTCTTCCCCTAAGTGTAACTTTTACACCAACAGTTTGACCTTCACGAAGTTTAAAGTTCGCAATAGATTTTTTAGCGTGAGTTACAATAGCTTTTTGTCCTGCAATTTTTGTAAGTTCATTAACTGCTGATTCTAAAGCTTTAGGATTATCTTTAGCTTCTCCTAAACCGATATTGATAGTAATTTTTTCAAGTTTCGGTACTTCCATAACATTTTTATAGTTGAAATGTTCCATTAGGTGGCCTACAACTTCTGTTTTATATTTTTCTTGTAATCTTGAAGTCATTATTTTACCCCCTACTTAATAGTGTTTCCAGTAGATTTAACAAATCTAACTTTTTTTCCGTCTTCGAATTTATATCCGATTCTTGAAGCTTTTCCAGACGCTTTATCAAAATACATTACATTTGATGCATCAATAGGAGCTTCAACTTTATTTATTCCGCCAGGATTTTGTGGTCCTTGTGGTTTATTATGTTTAGTAACAACATTTATATTTTCTACTACGACTTTATTATCTTTAGGTATAGTTCTAAGAACTTTACCAGTCTTTCCTCTGTCTTTACCAGCTATAACTTTTACGATGTCGCCTGCTTTAATCTTCATTCTACACCTCCAAATTATAGTACTTCTGGTGCTAGAGAGATTATCTTCATGAAGTTACCACTTCTAAGTTCTCTCGTTACAGGTCCAAAAATACGAGTTCCTACTGGACTTCTGTCATCTTTAATAACAACTGCTGCGTTGTCATCAAAGCTGATATATGATCCGTCTTTACGGCTTATGCCTTTATTTGTTCTAACAATTACAGCTTTTACAACTGAACCTTTTTTGACAACGCCACCTGGTGTTGCATGCTTTACAGAACAAACTACAATATCTCCGATACTAGCTGTCTTTCTATTAGTTCCACCAAGTACCTTAATTACAGATAGTTCTCTTGCACCTGAATTGTCAGCAACACGCAGTCTAGTTTCTTGTTGAATCATTGTGTATCTCCTTTCAAGCGAAAATTATTGAGCTTTTTCAATAATTTCTACAAGTCTCCATCTTTTATCTTTGCTTAGTGGTCTAGTTTCCATTACCTTTACACGATCACCAATACCACATTCGTTCTTTTCATCATGTGCCTTGAATTTAGTAGTCTTCTTAAATCTCTTCTTGTAGATTGGGTGAGTTTTAAAAGTCTCTATTGCTACTACAATTGTCTTATCCATTTTATCGCTGACTACAACGCCAGTTAAAGTTTTTCTAGAATTTCTTTCCATGAGATTAAGCCTCCTTTCCAACTTCAAGTTCACGTTCTCTAATGATAGTTTTTACTCTTGCTATATCTCTTTTAACATTCTTAATGCTTGATGGATTATCAAGTTGGCCTGTCGCCAATCTAAATCTTAAATTAAAAAGTTCATTCTTAAGTTCAGTAACTTGTTTATTTAGATCTTCTTTAGACATATTACGAATTTCTTTAGCCTTCATTTGAGTCACCATCCTTATCTTTCATCACGAATTTAGTTCTGATAGGTAATTTCATAGATGCAAGTCTCATTGCTTCTCTAGCAGTTTCTTCAGAAACTCCACCCATTTCAAACAAAACTCTACCTGGTTTAACTACAGCTACCCAGTATTCTGGAGCTCCCTTACCTGAACCCATACGAGTTTCAGCTGGTTTTTCAGTAACAGGTTTATCCGGGAAAATTTTAATCCAGATATTTCCACCTCTACGAATATATCTTGTCATAGCACGACGTGCCGCTTCTATTTGGTTTGAAGTAATCCATGCAGGTTCAAGGGCTTTAATTCCGAATTCACCGTATGAAAGATCATTACCACGCATAGCTTTACCTTTCATTCTGCCTCTGTGAACTCTACGATATTTTACTCTCTTAGGCATCAACATGACTATTCCTCCCTTCTTTATTACTTGTTGTTATCTCTTTTATTTCTTTTGTTATCGCGTCTTCTACGATTTCTATTATCTCTAGGTTTTCTTCTATTATCTTCTTTAAGTTCTGGAAGAACTTCACCTTTATAAAGCCAAACTTTAACACCAAGTTTACCATATGTTGTATCAGCTTCAGCAAAACCATAATCAATGTCTGCTCTTAATGTTTGAAGAGGAATAGTTCCTTCTGAATAACCTTCTGTTCTTGCCATATCAGCTCCGCCAAGACGTCCTGAAACAGAAGTTTTAATACCAAGAGCTCCTTGACGCATTGTTCTTTGGATGGATTGTTTCATTGCACGTCTAAAAGAAACTCTTCTTTCAAGTGAGTCTGCAATGTTTTCAGCAACAAGTTGTGCATCTAAATCTTGATTTTTAACTTCTTCAACATTTAATACAACAGATTTACCTGTAAGTTTTTCAACTTCTTTTCTAAGTTCTTCAACTCCTGCTCCACCACGTCCAATTACCATTCCTGGTTTTGCAGTGTATATTGAAATCTTAACTCTGTTTGCAGCTCTTTCAATTTCGATTTTTGAAATTCCTGCTGCATAAAGTTTTTCTTTTATATATTCTCTAATTTTATTATCTTCTAATAAAAGATCGGCAAAATTTTTCTTATCTGCGTACCATTTTGAATCCCAATCTTTAATAACACCAACACGAAGTCCATGTGGGTTTACTTTTTGACCCATATTTTACCTCCTTACTCTCTTTCTGCTACTACAACGCCAATGTGACTTGATCTCTTAAGGATTGGATAAGCCATTCCTTTCGCCTTAGGATGGAATCTCTTCATAGTTGGTCCGTCATTAGCGTATGCTTGTTTTACATAAAGATCGTCTCTGTCTAAATTAAGATTGTTTTCAGCGTTAGCTACAGCTGAATGTAATACTTTATAGAGCTCGTGAGCTCCTCTCTTATTAGTAAATTTTAAAATTGAGAGGGCTTCATTAACGCTTTTTCCACGAATTTCAGCGCAGATATAGTTCACCTTTAGGGGTGAAATTCTAACATATTTAGCTATTGCTTGTGCTTGCATTTAATACCCTCCTCTTATTTTAAAGTTGTAGTCTTCTCGCTTCTTTCAGAGTGACCTCTGAATGTTCTTGTTGGAACAAATTCACCTAATTTATGTCCTACCATGTCCTCAGTAATATATACTGGCACATGTTTTCTACCGTCATGAACTGCGATAGTGTGTGTAACAAACTCAGGGAAAATTGTTGAGCGACGTGACCAAGTCTTTATAACTTTCTTTTCATTTTTTTCATTTAATTCGTCAACCTTCTTTAGAAGGTGTTCATCAGCAAATGGTCCTTTTTTTATTGATCTACTCATTATACCCTCCGATTACTTAGTCTTTCTTCTTCTAACGATATACATGTTTGATTTCTTAGATCTCTTTCTAGTTTTTAATCCAAGAGCTTTTTTGCCCCATGGAGTCATTGGTGAAGGTCTACCAACTGGTGTTCTACCTTCCCCACCACCGTGTGGGTGATCAACTGGGTTCATTGCAGATCCTCTAACATGAGGTCTAAATCCAAGATATCTCTTTTTACCAGCCTTACCAAGTGTGATAAGTTCGTGTGAAATGTTTCCAACTTGTCCAATTGTTGCTCTACATTCAAGTCTAATTAATCTATATTCTCCAGATGGCATTCTAAGTTGAGCATATTTACCTTCTTTAGCCATTAATTGTGCAGATGAACCTGCTGCTCTAGCAATTTGTCCACCATGTCCTGGAGTCATTTCAATATTGTGAATAGTTGTACCTACAGGTATATCTGCAAGTCTTAGAGTATTACCTACTTTAATATCAACATCTAATCCAGATTCAACAATATCTCCAACTTTTAAACCATTTGGTTGAATGATGTATCTTTTTTCACCATCTGCATAGTTTAAAAGAGCAATATAAGCTGTTCTATATGGATCATATTCAATTGCAGCTACTTTTGCAGGAATATTATCTTTATTTCTTTTTAAATCTATAATTCTGTATTTTCTCTTAACTCCGCCGCCTCTATGTCTTGAAGTAATTCTACCAGAAGAATTTCTACCAGCATTGCTTTTTTTGCTAGCTAATAGAGATCTTTCAGGTGATTTTTTTGTAAGCTCTTCGAAAGAAGCTACAGTCATCTCTCTACGGGCAGGAGTTGTCGCTTTAAATCCTTTTATAGCCATTTTTCTACCTCCTACGATTAAATAGAATCAAAAAATTCTATCGGTTCAGAGTCATCAGTAAGCTTTACTACAGCTTTCTTCCATGCAGGGCGTCTTCCTTGATGAACTCCTTGTCTTTTCATTTTTCCACGTACATTCATAGTGTTAACTTTTTCAACTTTTACTCCGAAAACTTCTTCGATTGCTTCTTTAATTTCCGGTTTAGTTGCATTTTTATCCACTTCAAAAGTATATTTGTTAAATTCCATTTCATCCATACTTTGTTCAGTGACAATCGGTCTTTTGATAATGTCAAATTTATTCATCAGTTAAACACCTCCTCAACTGTATTAAGTGCATCTTTACTGATTACTAGACTATTATATTTTAAAAGATCATACACATTTATATCAGTTGCTCTTAATACTTTTACACCTTTGATGTTTTTAGCACATCTATAAATGTTAGAATCTTCGTCATTTACAACAACTAGAGCTTTGGAATCAGCTTTTATATTTTTAAGGATATTTGCAAATGTCTTTGTTTTTGCATCTTCCATTTTATATTTATCAACAAGAATCATTTCGCCATCAGCTAATTTGCTAGTTAAAACTGATTTTAAAGCAAGTCTTCTAACTTTTTTTGGAGTTGAATAAGAATAATCTCTTGGTTTCTTAGCGAAAACAACTCCTCCACCTCTCCATTGAGGTGATCTGATGGAACCTTGTCTTGCACGGCCAGTACCCTTTTGTCTCCAAGGTTTTCTACCGCCTCCACGCACTTCCGCACGAGTCTTAGCTGCGTGAGTTCCCTGTCTATTATTTGCTAGTATATTTTTAACAACTAAATAAACGGCATGTTGATTAATTTCAACATCAAAGATCCCTTCATTTAGTTCGACTTCTTCAACAGGATTTCCCTTAATGTCAATCATTTGAATCTTAGGCATCTCTTTACCTCCTAATCTTATTTAGTCATTTTTACAGTGCTTTTAATTTTTACAGTACTTTTTTTATTTCCTGGAATTGCACCTTTTACTAAAATCAAGTTTTTATCTGTATCTATTCTAACTATTTCAAGGTTTTGAACAGTTACTCTTTCATTTCCCATTTTTCCAGCCATTCTGTGGTTTTTCCAAACTCTTCCTGGATAAGAAGCAGCTCCCATACCACCTGGCATTCTATGGAATTTAGAACCGTGAGTTTCTCTACCACGTCCAAAATTGTGACGTTTGATAACACCTTGAGTTCCCTTACCTTTTGAAGTACCAGTAACATCAACATGTTCTGCAACTTCAAAAATGTCTACTTTTATTTCATCTCCAATGTTGTATGAATCAACATCATCAGTTCTAAATTCTGATACATGTCTCTTGAAATCAACACCAGCTTTTTCAAAATGTCCCTTTTCAGGTTTATTAAGTTTTTTTGCCTTAACTTCTCCTGTTGCAACTTGAACAGCATTATATCCATCTGTTTCAATAGTTTTCTTTTGCACAACAACATTTGGTTCTACTTCAATAACTGAGACAGGAGTAACAGTACCTTCTTCATCAAAAATTTGGGTCATCCCAATTTTCTTACCTACTAAATATTTCACGTTGCACCTCCTAATAATTATAGCGGACTTATAAATAAGTCATATAAAGCAAAGTTTTAAAGTTTAATTTCTATATCTACACCCGCAGGTAAATTTAACTTCATCAAAGAATCAACAGTTTTTTGTGATGGATTTAAGATATCAATTAAACGCTTGTGAGTTCTTTGCTCAAATTGTTCTCTAGAATCCTTGTACTTGTGTACAGCTCTCAAAATAGTAATAATTTCTTTTTGAGTTGGTAGAGGAATCGGTCCAGAAACTTCTGCTCCAGATTTCTTAGCAGCCTCTACAATTCTCACTGCTGAAGTATCAAGTAATTCGTGATCATAAGCTTTAAGTTTAATTCTAATTTTTTGTTTGCCTTTATTAGACATATTTTACCTCCTATTCGCTAAAGCCTTACTTGCGAAAGGGGTTATCGATACACGCACCCTTGTGTTTTAAAAAGTACGCTTTTGAAAAAATAACCCTCGCCCAAGTCCCGCTTGGACTTCTCCGTCATAATTACCTCGCAATTCCTTTTTTCACTAAAATTGCAAGCAACTTATGACTTCATCGCAACATTCTTTTTTAAACGCCTAAACATTATATAGTATAAAAGGCTATTTGTAAAGGAATTTAAGAATTTTTTTTAATAATTTTACAAATTCTTTTCAATTCGATTTACAAAATAACATTCGAGACAATATTTAAGAAATAATATTAAGTAATTTGTCTCCAAGTAGTGATGATATCACATAAAAAGTTAAGTTTCTATACATTTTATCAATTAAACTATATCTATTTATTCTTAGGACTATATAAGTATATATACTTTTAAAAATAAATCAATATATTTTTTGTAAATTTTAATTTTTTTCTCAATATTTTTGAAATTTATCTATTATCATATGTAGAATTTAATCCGATTAAGTAAAACAATATTATTTAACTACAAGAACTCGTCATTTTGAGGTATACTATATATGTGAAAAATTTGACTATTTTATGAGGAGGAAATAATGAATATTTTAGTTTGTATTAAGACTGTTCCAGACGTAACAGACGCTAGAATAGATCCAGAAACTAATAACTTAATCAGAGACGGAATTAAAACAATAATAAACCCATCTGATTTATGCGGACTGAAGTTTGCATTAAATTTAAAAGAACAAGTAAATGAAGAAGTTAAAATTTCTGCTTTAACTATGGGACCACCTAGTGCAGAAAAATATCTACGTGACTGCATTGCTATGGGAGCAGATGAAGTATATTTATTAGAAGGAATAGAATTTAAAGGTTCAGACACTCTAGCAACTTCTTATGCTTTATCTGAAGCAGCCAAAGCTATAGGAGATTTCGATATCATATTCACCGGAGACCAAACAATGGACGGAGATACTGGTCAAGTAGGTCCTCAACTAGCAGAATCACTGAACATGAACCAAGTAACTTATATAAGTAAAATAGACTATCTAGACGGACACTACGAAGTTAAGAGAGAAACAAAAGGCGGAACTGAAACACTAAAATTAGATACACCTTTTGTAGCAACTTGTCTAAAAGATTCAGTGGGTAAACCTTCAAAATTTGCACTTGGAAGAACAAAAATTGCTAAAACACAAGAAATCAATCATTTTACTGCACAATCTTTAAACCTAGATCCAAATAGAATAGGACAAAACGGATCTAAAACTATTGTTAACGAAGTATATGCTCCACCAAAATCACAAACTGGACAGATGATTGACGAAGGTTCTCTAGACAAAAATATTGATGTTGTAATTGAACTTCTCAAAAAAGAACATATTTTAGTGTAGGTGATAAAATGAAAAACGGAAATATTTGGGTAATAATAGAATCATATGGCGACACTCTTTCAAGAATAACTAAAGAGATAATGTCAAAAGCAAAAGAATTATCTAAAGAATTAGAAAGAGAATTAATAGCTGTTGAAATAGGATACAACAACGATAATATAGTTAAAGAATCAGGAATATATGGAGCGGATAAAGTAATTCAAGTTGATGACAAGTTACTTGAACATTATAATACTTTAGCTTTCACAAAAGTTTTAGCGAATTTAATAGAAAAATACGACCCCGCTCTAATAATGCTACCTGCTTCTGTAAACGGAAGAGATTTTGCAGGCCGTCTTTGTGCTAAAAATGGCACAGGACTTGTAGCAGACTGTTCAGATATTGTCCTTACAGAAGATAAAACAGATATTAAATTTATTAGACCAACTTTTGACGGTAAATTATATTCAGATATTAGAATAACATCTGACAGAATGATTGCCACAGTTGGCAAAGGTGCTTTCGTGTGTCAACATAGAGATGAAAATAAAGAATTCGAAATTATAAAAGAAGACTCAAACCTAACAGAGGAAGATGTATTAACACATTTAATCGACTTCGAAAAATCAGATTTAAATCCAATATTAGAAACACTTTTAAGTTCAAAAGTTGTAGTAGCTGGAGGTAGAGGATTAGGTGGCCCAGAAAACTGGCATCTAGTAGAAGAACTAGCAGATGCACTTGGCGGAAGCGCAGGAGCAACCAAACCAGTAGCCGATTTAGGATGGTGTCCAAAAGAACTTCAAGTAGGCGTGACAGGAGCAGTAATAAAACCTGATGTATATATAGCACTTGGAATTTCTGGTGCAATTCAACATATAAATGGAATGAAAGACTCTGTCTTAATAATAGCAATTAATAACGACCCAGAAGCACCAATATTTAAAACTGCTCATTACGGAATAGTAGCAGATGTATTTGAATTTGTCCCTGGGTTAATAGATAAAATTAAAAATCAATAATTTAATAGTAAAAAACCGCTAGCACTTAAACTGGCGGTTTTTTATGAATATTTATTTTTAGTCTTTATACTTAACTTTATCAATTATATTACTTATAACAAGAAAATCTAATAGTTGTCGTTTTCAAAGAAACGATTGATTTTGTATTATTATACAATTTAATTATTTTGTAAATTAATCTGATTTCCCAAATTTTTATTTTTAACATATTTATTTAACATTTCCACTAAATAATCTAAATCTTCTCTACTATGCTCTGCCATGGGCGTTATTCTAAGTATGGCTTCATTTTTGGGTACTGCTGGAAATCTTATTATTGATAGAAAAATTCCATTTTCTAGTAACTTCTTAAAAATTTCTCCAGCTTTTTCTTCGTCACCTATGAATATGGGGATAATGTGCGAGTTACCCCTAATATCATAACCATTTTCTGATAGTCTTTTTTTGAGATAGGTGACATTTTGTTTTAACTTTTCATTTTGATTTTTATTATTTATTAAATATTTTAAAGCTTCAATTGTCATCAATATATCTACAGGACTGGCTGAGGTGGAAAAAATAAATTCACGACTTGTATTATAAAGATATCTTCTCAATAACTTTGAACATAATATAGCTGCACCGCTTGTTCCTATAGCTTTTGAAAATGTAACCAATACTACATCAGGTAAGGCTTTACACATTTCTGTAATTCCAAATCCATTTTCTCCTAAAACTCCAAAACCATGTGCATCATCTACATAAGTTATGGCATCATATTTTTTTGCTATTTTACAAAATTTATCCAGTGGTAGAATATCTCCATCCATACTAAATACTCCATCTGATATTATTAATTTTTTATAATTAGGATATTTTTTTAATTTGTTTTCTAAGTCGCAAAAATCTAGATGTCTATATACCTCTACTTTTGCTTTACTTAGTTTTATTCCATCTATTATTGAAGCATGGTTTTTTTCGTCTGAAAATACAACAGTTTCTTGATCACAAAGGGCACTTATAAATCCAAGATTTGCCATAAATCCACTTGAATATAGTAAACTACTCTCGTAACCTGTAATTTTAGATAGCAACTCTTCTAGTTCAATATGAAGTTTATGTGTACCAGTTGTTAGTCTTGAACCACCACTGCCCATGGCCAAATTTTTTAATTTCTCTATTACTACATTTATAATATGTTTATTTTCTGATAAAGAAAGATAATTGCTCGATGAAAATAAAAGCATATTCTGAAAATCAATTTCACTTGTAGGAAGCTGCGGGCTAGTAAATACTCTCTCGTCTCTTATTAAATTCTTCTGTTCAAGATGCTCTAATTTATCTTTTATAAAATCAAATTTATTCATATACTACCACCAACTGATTTTCAAGATAACTTATAGTATTTTCAAGTGTATCTAGACGCGGATCATATAAAAATATACGACCTCCTAGAAAACTGCCTTTATCTTTTAATTTTGTAATTCTTATATATTCATTTTTTGTAGCTACATATCCAGTAACATAATCTGGGTCATCTGAGATACATATCTCTCCTACTATTGCTTTTGCATTTAGAGTTTTAGTGGCTAGACACAAAGCCTCTTTATAGTGATTTTTAATCTCTATATCTCCTTCTTTTTCATAATCCATATTAGTCACTCTGACGCCCTTTTCCCAATCATCTTCCATTCGTTCTAAACTTAATATGTTTAGAATTATTGCACCTCTCATATTAATGGCATTTAATAATAGGTTAAGCACTTTTTGAATATTATTTATTCCAATTTTATTTAAAAATTCAGCTACTACTCTATAACCTTCTTCTTTATTATCTACTTTTATTGTTCTAGTTTTTAAGGCTTTAACTCTAATTATGTCTTCTTCTTTAATTTTATTAATTTTTAAATTTATAAAGTCAGCCTCCCCTCGAGAATGATTTAATGCACGACTGGCGAGCTTTTCAAGAACAAACATTAAGCTCTTCTCATCTACTATTCTCTCTGCACCACTTAAATGAATGTCTTTTTCATTTACTTTTTGTGAAGACCTCATCTTTATACTATATTTCAAACTAAACCCTCCACAGATATGTATTTTTTTAAAATTTCGTATAATCTATCATATAGAATTTTTGAAATTATTCCCGTCATAATCATTCCAGGTATAGCTGGCAAGAGTAAACTTATAAAACTCACACCTACTATTTTAGATAAAACTATCCTAGATAATAATGATCCAAATGCCCCCGAAAATATTAAACATAAATTTTTATTTTTGACTAGCATTATAAAAACAATAACCCCAATTCTAAAAACTAAAGCTACAACTATTCCATAAACATTGGAAATAGAAAGAGTGAAAGATAAAAAAGACGCCAGCACTCCGGCAGTAATATAAATTTTAGCACCAAATAACATGGCTATAAGTACAGATATAGGTGCAGACATTTGAAATTCAGCTCCTGGAAAAATACTTGGAAGTTTAATTATGCTAGAGAGCATTATTACAACTGCTAAAATTGGAATAAATGTAATATTTTTATTTTTCATATGTTATCCTTTTTTATTTCTTGGTTTACTATGTGATTATAAAAAAACTACCTATACTAATATAGGCAGTTTTTAATAAATTACTTAACTTCAACAGTTGCTCCAACTTCTTCAAGTTTAGCTTTGATTTCTTCAGCTTCGTCTTTAGAAACTCCTTCTTTAATTGCTTTAGGAGCTCCATCAACAACTGCTTTAGCATCTTTAAGTCCAAGACCAGTAATGTCTTTAACTGCTTTGATTACTTTAACTTTTTCTTGTCCAGCTTCTGCGATGATAACATCGAATTCAGTTTTTTCTTCTGCTGCTGCAGGAGCTGCTCCGCCTGCTGCTGGTGCTGCTGCTACTGCTGCAGGAGCTGCTGCTGATACTCCGAATTCTTCTTCAAGAGCTTTAACTACTTCTGATAATTCTAATACTGTAAGTTCTTTAATTTCTTCAATTAATTTTTCTACTTTTTCTGACATTTTTATTCCTCCATTATTTTATGCTGTTTGTTCTTGTTTTTCTGCAATTTGTTGTAAAACAATTGCTAAAGATCTAATTGATCCATTTAATACATTTGCAAGTCCTTGGATTGGAGCATTTAATCCACCAAGTACTTGAGCTATTAATACTTCCTTAGATGGTAATTTAGCTAGTGCGTCAACTTCTTCAAGAGAAAGCACCTTTCCATCTACTATACCTGATTTAATTTCAAGAGCTTCATGTTCTTTTGCAAACTCAGCTGAAATCTTTGCTGCACTTGCAGGATCTTCCTTACCAAATGCAATTGCACTAGGTCCTTTAAAAATTTCATCAAGGTTTTTATAACCAAGTTCATTAAAGGCACGTCTCATCATAGTGTTTTTGTATACTTTATATGATACATTAGCTTCTCTATACTTAGCTCTAAGCTCAGTTACTTCTTCAACGTTTAGACCTCTGTAGTTAAGAAGTACAATTGATTGTGCTCCTTGGATATTTTCCTTGATTTCATCAACTAGGGCTTGTTTTGATTGTAATTTTTCTTCTTTCAATTTGTCACCCCCAAATAAAAAAATCTCACGCCGCCGTGAGATGAAAATTGCATAATAAAATCGAATTCTCAACCTCGGTAGGAAATTAAGGCAATTGCCACCTACTGTCTGCGGCTTTTAACATTGATATTATATATATTCTTAAATATTTTGTCAAGAGATTTTTATAAATTTATTTCAAATTTTACTTTAAAAAAATTGACAGGACCATTTTATGATCCTGTCCTAGGTGTTTTTATTTTTTTTCCATTAATTTTTGTCCGTTAATTTTAACTCCAGGTCCCATAGTTGAAGCTACAGTAACTGATTTTAAATAACGACCTTTAGCTGCTGCAGGTTTTGCTTTTATAATTTCTCCAGCAATAGTTCTAAAGTTTTCTTCAAGTTTTTCTACTCCAAAAGAAACTTTTCCAATTGGAACATTGATAATAGCAGCTTTATCTACTCTATATTCAACTTTTCCGGCTTTAGTTTCTTTTACTGCTTGTTCGACATCAAATGTAACTGTTCCAGATTTTGGGTTTGGCATAAGCCCTTTAGGTCCAAGAATTCTACCGATTTTACCAACTACTCCCATCATATCTGGTGTAGCGATAACTACATCAAAATCGAACCAGTTTTCAGCTTGAATTTTTTCAACCAATTCTTCGCCGCCAGCATAATCAGCACCAGCTGCTTCTGCTTCTGCAATTTTATCTCCTTTTGCAAGAACAAGAACTTTTACTTCTTTACCTGTTCCGTTAGGAAGAACTACAGTACCTCTAACTTGTTGGTCAGCATGTCTTGGGTCAACACTAAGTCTAACTGCAAGTTCTACTGTTTCATCAAAATTTGCTTTTGCTGTCTTAATAACTAAATCTAATGCATCAGCTACATCATATAGATTTTCTCTATCTACTAGCTTAATGCTTTCTTGATATTTTTTTCCTCTTTTTGGCATATTTACCTCCTAATGTGGTCCTTACGACTATGTCTCCCACTTATCCTTCTACTTCTATTCCCATGCTACGTGCAGTTCCTGCTACCATTGACATAGCAGATTCTAGACTTGCAGCATTTAAGTCAGGCATTTTGATTTTTGCAATTTCTTCAACTTGTGCTTTAGTCAATTTACCTACTTTTTTCTTGTTAGGTTCTCCACTTGCTGTGTCAAGTTTAAGAGCTTTCTTAATTAGAACAGCTGCTGGTGGAGTCTTAGTAATAAAAGTGAAAGAACGATCTTGATAAACTGTTAATACAACTGGAATAATCATTCCTTGTTGATCTTGAGTCTTTGCGTTAAATTCTTTCGTAAATTGCATAATATTAACACCATGAGGTCCAAGTGCTGTACCTACTGGTGGTGCCGGTGTTGCCTTTCCGGCAGGAATTTGTAATTTAACGATTGCTATGACTTTTTTTGCCATTATTTTTCCTCCTTGTGGTATATGCGGGTTTACCCTCCCACATTCTTTTTACTCTTTAATAATTTGATTGAAATCCAATTCAACAGAAGTATCTCTACCAAACATTGAGATACTAACTTTAACTTTCGCTTTGTCGTAGTTAAAACTTTCAATTACTCCGACCATATTTTCAAAAGGTCCGTTAATAACTTTTACAGTTTCGCCCTCTTCGTAGTTTCCAAATAATTCTTTGTTATCTGTAACTCCAAGGAGTAATACTTCTTCATCAGTCAAAGGCACTGGTTTAGATGCAGGACCAACAAAACCCGTTACTCCTCTTGTATTCCTAACTAAGTACCAAGTTTCATCGTTCATGATCATATTAACCAATACATATGAAGGGAACATCTTTCTCTCTTTTACTTTAGAAACCCCATCTTTGGAATCAACATACTCCTCCATAGGAATTCTAATATCAAAAATCTGATCTTCCATGCCACGATTTACAACCATGGCTTCCATATTATCTTTTACTTTTTTCTCATAACCTGAATAAGTGTGTATTACATACCATTTACTAGCTTCGTTGGTATTTAGTTCTTGTCCTTCCAATTATAACACTCCTCAATAAATAGCTTTAAATAGGAACATAATAATTTTGTCGTACAACGATAACAATAATGCTGAAAGAATTACTGCAACGATAACTATTATAGAATATCTAACTACAGTTTGAAATGAAGGCCATACAACCTTTTTGAATTCAGATTTCACACCTCTAAAGTATCTTGAAAAGCCGCCTTTTTTGTCGTCAGCTTTATTTACACCTTTAGTAGCCATAAATCCTCCTTATTTTGTCTCTTTGTGAGCTGTATGTTCTTTGCAGAATTTACAATACTTCTTTAGTTCCAATCTTTCCGTAGTATTTTTCTTGTTTTTATATGTCACATAATTTCTGTTTTTACATTGTGTGCATTCAAGTACTACTCTATCTGCCATAAAAACACCTCCTAGTGCTAAAAAAAAGAGCCGCCTATGGGACTCCTCTTAATTTACTCGATAATATTATCACAAAAGCTCTAATTTGTAAAGACTTTTCGTATTCTAATGGGAGTTTTTTTCAAAATCTTTTATAATTTCTTCAAGTTCTATAATATTTGTATAATTTTTGATGTTCCAATTATTTGGCATTAGATAAATATATGGAATTTTTGAAAATCTTTTATCTATTAACAAAACTTTTCCTCTATCATCTGCAGTTCTTATAACCCTGCCTGCAGATTGAACAACTTTAATCATTCCAGGATAAATATAGGCATATTCATAGCCTTTATTATATTTTTTATCAAAATGACTTTTTAAAATATTTCGTTCAAAGGAAATACCTGGTATTCCACAAGTAACTATAGCTGCTCCAACAAGTCTTTTTCCAATTAAGTCGATACCCTCTGAAAATACTCCACCCATGACTGCGAATGCTCTAGTATCAGATGAAAATGTAAATGAATTAAGAAATTCTTCTCGCTCTTTTTCATTCATTTGATTATTTTGAATTATTGCATTCCTATCATATCTTTGATATGCATCATAAACTTGTTGCATATATGCATAAGAGGGAAAGAAAAAAATATAATTTCCACCACCTCTTGAAAATTCAACTAAATTATTAACAATACTTCCCACAGAATCATTTCTATCTTTATATACTGTCGATATTGTATTATTTCTTAAAACTAGTAAGTTGGAAGAATCAAAAGGAGATTCTATTTTATAATAGTAAGAAGTTTCATCTCCACCAAGTAAATTTCCATAATATTTAATTGGAGTAAGTGTTGCAGAAAAGAAAATAGATGATATTGGCACTTTTAAAATGCTTTTAAAAACTTTGGATATATCAAGACACATTATTTTTACTTTATCTTCTTCTCTAATAGATACGAAATCCTCATTATAATATTCATATATTTTTATATATTTGAAAAATTTAAAGTACACTTCCAATGCTTCATCATATCTATCTAGTTCTTTATCTTCAGTTAGAAAACTATTCATTGAAAAAATAATTTTTTCCATTTGATAATTTAATTTCTCAAAAGCAGTATAACTATAATGGGTCTTTTCATTTAGTTTTCTAAATTCAGATATTGCTATTCTTATATGTTTATGCACATTTTTTCTTTCTTTAGGTACAATTTCTTCTATTGTATATAAGTCATTTATTGAAAAATCAGCAGAATACATATCTCGTCCTCTATCCAATAAATTATGTGCCTCATCTATAAGAAGTGCAAATTTTAGAAGTGAATTTTCAAGAAATCTCTTCAAATATACAGTAGGATCAAATATATAATTGTAATCACAAGCTATAAAATCTGCAAAATCTAATAAATCTAGCTGAAATTCAAAAGGACAAACTAAGTGTAGCCTTGCATACTTTTCAATATTTTCTCTATCGAATTTGTCGCAAGAATCAAAGATATCTATTATTGCATCATTTACTCTGTCAAAATGCCCTTTGGCAAAAGGACAGTCTTTGGGATTACATTTGACCTCATCATTTAAACAAATTTTTTCTTTTGCAGTTACTATAGCTGTTTTTAAACGCAATTTCCTATTTTGAAGTTTGTCTAGTGCATCACGTGCAGCATTTTTCCCAGTGGAGCGAGCCACTAAATAAAATGCTTTATCTAGTTTATCCTCTCCTATAGCTTTTATTGTAGGAAAAATTGTGGACATGGATTTGCCAATTCCTGTTGGGGCTTCTACAAAAAGTTTTTGAGAATCATCAATTGCATTATACACAGATACTGCAAGTTCTCTTTGCCCCTTTCTATAGTTTTTAAATGGAAACTTCATCTCTTTTATAGATTGAGTCCTTATTTCACGCCACTTCACTATTCTTTTTGAAAATTCTAAATACTCCATAAGAGTGGAAATAAAAAAATCTCTGAGTTCGCCAAAAGTAAAGGTCTTGATTATTTTTTTGTTTCTTCACTTTCTAAGTGATAGTAAGTAAGCATTACATTAATCTTATCTATTTCTTTTTCTTTGGCATAAATATATGCATAGCACTTTGCCTGCGACCAGTGCATAATATTTTCTTCTTTTTCCAGTTCGTCCAAATCTCTTGTCGTTGATTTGATTTCATCAATTGTTACCTCTTCTGACTCATCAATTCCATCAGCTCGTCCTTCAACTATAAATGTTATATCTTCGATTAGTTCAGTTGTTCTTAAAAATACTTCAGCTCTATAATTATCAGAATATTCTTTTTGTATTTTCTGGTGAGCTAAAATACCTGCAACTGCCCTAGCATTTGAATAAAATCTCCGATCAATATCTCCACTTCTCTTGATAAATTCTATTAAACTTCTGACAGAAATTTTTACTTCGTTCAAAATATCCCCTACTGTAAATCAAAAAAATTATTTTGTCTAAGTGCCTCAAACAAAATAATATTGGCAGAATTAGACAAATTAAGGCTTCTTCCATAATCTTTTAGCATTGGTATTCTTATCGTTTCTTTATAGTTTTCTCTAATTAAATCTTCAGGCAGCCCTCGAGTTTCTGGACCAAAAACAATGAAGTCACCATCTTTATATTTCACATCAGTATATTTTTGTTTAGTCTTAGTAGTAGCCAAAAAAAATGTATTGTCTGGATACTTGTTCTTAAGCTCTTCGTAAGAGTCATAATAATTAATATCCACTAGATGCCAATAGTCAAGCCCTGCCCTTTTCAGATGTTTGTCATCAATTTCAAACCCAAAAGGTCTTATTAAATGTAGTCTTGTTTTGGTAAGACCACATGTCCTGGCTATAGCTCCTGTATTGAAAGGTATTTCTGGTTCGTAAAATACAATATTTAGCATATATTCCTCCATTTATTTATATTATTTAAATTTATTTTATATTTGATTATCATATTTATTGTAGTAAACTAATATCAGAGTATTCCTAAATTATGAAAAATACAAAAAATATAATTTCAGAAATTAAATACATTATCTTTGCCATAATACTTGCATTTGCAATTAAAACTTTTCTATTTAATTTTGTAAAAGTAAATCAGTCATCTATGTTTCCAACTCTCGAAAATGGTGACATAATTATTGCTAACTCTCTCTATCGCTGGCGAGATAATAAAAATCGTGGTGATATAATTGTATTTAAGTCTCCTATTGAAAAAAATAAATTATATATAAAAAGAATTATAGCACTACCAGGCGAAGAAATTACAATAAAAAACGGAAATATTTATATTGACGACAATCTTTACAGCGAAGCTTATTTTCATAATAAGCCAAATACATTATCAGAAAAAGAAACTTGGAAACTCTCAGAAAACGAGTATTTTGTTTTAGGAGATAATAGAAGTCCTAATGGTTCAATCGACTCCAGGGAATTTGGTCCCATAGGTGAAAATGTAATAAAATGTAAACCATTTTTTAGAATTTTCCCTTTCAATAAATTTGGCTCAATTTATAGAAATTAAGAAAAACATTTTAACTAGTGAGGTGAAATGGAATACTCTTAGTTTTTCTTATTTCCAACAACTATAAAAGGTGCAAATATAAAACCAAGTAATAATACAGTTCTAGATGTCAAAAACCATGACATCTTTTTATTTTCTGTCTTCTTGTTTACAATTATACTTGCAAATGGATACATTATATAGCAAAATGCGATATATATTGAAATAAATATAAATTTGCCCTCAAATAGACTAATGCCAAAGTATTCTCTCATCAACAAATAATATCCAATAGGATATAACAGTCCGACAATATAGTAAAGAATAATTTCTTTATAATCAGTTTTCTTCAAAACTTACACAACCTCTCTTCTCATCAGTTTTCTAAAATTTCTATGGCACATTTTAATCCATCGAGTGCAGAAGATATAATTCCACCTGAATACCCTGCACCTTCACCTATGGGATATAAATTATTAAATACTAAGCTCTTGTAGTCTTTTCTATTTATTCTAACTGGTGAAGATGTTCTTGTTTCAACACCTGTAAGTATTGCATCATCATTTGCAAAACCTTTAACTCTTTTATCCATATATCTTAGTGCCGATTTAACCTCATCATTTATGGAGTCTGGATATATTTCATTTAAGTCTGCAAAAACATATCCTGGTTCAAAAGTAGGTTTTACTTTACCCAGTTTTGTCGTCTTTCTTCCACCTAAATAATCTACAACCCTTTGCACCGGTGCGAGACCTTCTCCCCCTCCAAGTTCATAGGCTCTTTCTTCTACAAGTTCTTGAAAATACATGCCATCAAGATTGCCATTGCCAAATATTTGTTTATCAACAGTAGCTACAACAGCAGAATTGGAATTAATACCATCACGAGCATGATAACTCATTCCATTTACGCATAACTTTTTGGCCCTTGAACTCGAGTTGACTACATAACCTCCTGGACACATACAAAAAGTATATACAGAATGATTTTTACTCTTATCAGAATAATTCAATTGGTATGTCGCAGCAGGAAGTTTATCAGAGATAAAACCATATTGTGCTTTTTCTATATCTTCTCTTAAATGCTCAATTCTAAAACCTACTGCAAAAGGCTTTTGACTGATTAAACTATAACTATCTAATGTCACAAAAGTATCTCTTGACGAATTGCCAATTGCCAAAATATATTTATCAGCAGAATACTTAGCTTTATTAGTAATTATAGATTTAATTTGCTCATTTTCTATCTCAAAATCAACAAATTTTTCTTCAAAATTATATATTGCACCAAGACTTTCCATCTCTTCTCTCATATTAATTAATATTTCTCGCAGCACATCAGTTCCTATATGAGGTTTTTGTTCGTATAAAATTTCCTCATCAGCACCATGTTCAACTAAAATATCAAATATAAGAGACGATCTAGTATCTTTAGAGCGAGAAGTGAGTTTCCCGTCAGAGAATGTGCCTGCTCCTCCTTCTCCAAACTGTATATTTGAATTTTCTAAAATTTTTCCAGTTTTTTGAAGTTCGTCAATATCCTTAATTCTCTCTTCTACTTTTTTACCTCTTTCGATTATAGTAACTTTAACTCCATGCTTTGTGAGTACATAGCCGCAAAATAAGCCAGCAGGACCCGCCCCCACTATTACAACATTATTTATATTATTTTTATTTGCAATATCAATCTTATCTTCTTCAAAAATTGCAATATTATTTTTTAATTTTTTAAAAATTTTAGCTGGTACATTTACATCAATTAAAACTTGATAAACAAAAAAAATGTCTTTTCTTGCATCAATAGATTTTTTATATATTTTATAGTCAAAGTCATCTTTTTCAATTAAATTAGAAATTTTTCTTTTGAACTCTTTCTCATCAGCATCAAAAGGTATTTTAATATTACGTAAAATTATCATTTTATTCACCACAATAATTATAACATTAAAGTTAATAATAATTAATAAAACCTCGTTTATATATGTCAAAACGAGGTTTTAATATTAATATATTATCCCAAATTAATTTATAAGATATAGCCTAATCTAGTTAATTTCGTATTTAATTATTATACACTGTTCCATTCCCTACTAATCTTTTATTAGTATCATTGTAACTTCCATCATTAAAAATTCTCACAGATGCTTTTTTACTTGTATTCCACCCAGATCCAAAAGTAGAAGTCTGAGATGAATTGATTGGAAAACTTACAGTTCTGCTTTTAAAATAACCTTGAGACAATGTGATTCCGTAAGTACTTCCATAGTCTCCATTTACAACTCTTCCATCTGCATCCTTATATAACTTAGACGTAGAATATACGCTCAAAGTCGAAGAATTAATATAGAAATCCGAACTTTGAATAGATAACCTTATATCAAAAGAAAAATTTTTCGCAGAACTACTTCTCAATGCCATTCTATTTCCCGAGCTTGAATTTTCGATAATAAAGTACTCCTTAGTAACAGGATTTATATAATTTTCTTTACCAGGTTGAATAATAATATCTTTTGGTACTGAATCGTATGAAATTTCTGTTTTCTCTATGTCAAAATTTTTTTCTTTCAATAAATTTTGAATAAATAAATCTTCGTCTCTAACTTTTAATTCATTATCTATCGAACCAGCTAAAGCTATATTTGGAATCAACAATGTAAATATAGCTACAATAATCAAAAAACTTCTTGAACCTTTCATTTTAACCTCCTTTTCTTTAAATTAATTAGAGAATATATAATAGCTGGTAAAAATGCCCTTAAAAATATAAAGTCTATATCAAAAACACCTATTTCAATAATCCTAGAAAAAAAAGAGTAAATAAGTGAAATAACAAAAAACAATAAAAAAATTTCAATAATATTAATTTCTTTATTAAAATCCCAATAGAATACAAAAGGAACCAACGGAACAAATATGAATAAAGAAATAAATAATTTTATTAAAATATTTGTATTATATCTTTGAAAATCTTGAATATAAGTTTTTATAGTTGAAAAAAATTTTATATTTATACCCGTTATATTTTTATTGAAATTATATGTATGAAAGCCTTGTAATAATATTTTAAATATAATTAATATAATTATATAAATAATGCTCAAACATACTAATTTTCGTATATTTTTATTATTAGAAATTGTTAACATATTATTCTCCTTGAAAAATTTTAGATATATTAATAATTTAACTTACATATATCAAATAATGATTACAATGTCAATACCTTTTCTAATAAATTTTTAATGATTTTTATAGTTTCTTTCTAAGTTACAATAATAAGTTTTCTATTTACACTAAAATTAAAAAACCTAAAACCTCAGTAATAATCAACTGAAATCTTAGGTTTTATTTTTTATTAATTTTAGAATGCTGGTATTACTGCACCTTTAAATTCTTCATCTATATATTTTCTGGCTGCTTCTGAATTTAATACTTCAACAAATTTTTCAAATTTTTCTTTATTTTCATCTTCTTTTCTAATTGTTATAAGATTTGCATATGGCGAATCTTTTTCTTCTAAAAATATTGAATCTTTTATTGGATCAAGCCCTGCTCCTATTGCATAATTAGAATTTATAACTGCTCCTTGAGCATCTTCATATACTTTTGCAATTGAAGGCGCATCCATTGCTGTAATTTTTAAATTTTTTGGATTTTCTTTTATATCTTTTTCTGTAGCTTTTAAGTTTGTATTGTCATTTAATTTAATAAGCCCTGCTTTTTCTAAAAGTATTAGTGCTCTGGCTCCATTTGAAGGATCATTTGGAATTATTATCTCTGACCCATCTTCTATATCTTGTGGATTTTTGAAATCTTTAGAATACAATGCTATTGGCTCTAAGTGAACTGAAGCTATATTTAATAAATCATCAATTCCTCTTTCTTCTGTAAATTCTTCAAAATATGGTTTGTGTTGAAAGTAGTTTGCATCTAAATCACCAGATTCAAGTTGTAAATTTGGTTGAACGTAATCATCAAAGTTTACTACTTCTATTTCTAATCCCGCTTTTTCAAATTCATTTTTTAGTCCTTCTATTATCTCTCCATGTGGAGTAGGAGAAACACCCACCACTATTTTATTATCTTCAATAGAGCTTTTTGAGCTATTGCTTTCATTGGTTTTTTTGTCACTCCCACAAGCTGTCAATATCAATGCTAATGCTAAACTAAATGCTAAAATTATTTTTTTCATTTTTTCCTCCATCATCTTTTGTCTATTTTTTCTGATAATTCATTTCCTATCAATTGCACTATTTGAACTAGCACAATTATAACTACTACTGCTGCCCAAAGTATTTTTAATTCATTTCTCTGATATCCATATCTATTGGCTACATCTCCTAATCCTCCACCTCCCATCACTCCAGCCATCGCTGAATATCCTATTACATTTATTATTGTCATTGTAATTCCATTTACTATCATCGGCATAGCCTCTGGTATTAATACTTTAAATATTATCTCTCTTTTAGTAGAGCCCATTGACTTTGCCGCCTCTATAATTCCACTTTCAATTTGAATAAAATAACCTTCCATAAGCCTTGCTACAAATGGTGCGGCTGAGAGTGAAAGTGGTATTATCATTGCCGCAGTACCATAGGCTTTACCTACTATAACTCGAGATAATGGAAATACTACAATCATCAAAATTACAAAGGGAAATGATCTCAATATATTTATTACTGCATCTAATATTTTATAAAATTTCTGGGATTCTGAAATTCCTCCTGGCCTAGTATTATTTAATATAATTCCCAAGGGTATACCTATGATTAATGCAATTAAAGTTGACAAAAAAACCATGATTAAAGTTTCGGGGATTGCCGGTAAAATTATATCCTTTATATTATCCATTTAGAGCACCTCCACATTTACATTTTCGTTTTTTAAAAATTCTATAGCCTTTTTTCGCTCTTCGATATCACCTAATATTTCTACTGTCAAATAGCCCACACTTGAATAATTTATTTTATTTATATTCCCTGACAAAATAGAAAAATCTATATCAAATTTTTTCACACATTGCGACAGTATTGGCCTATTATAATTTTCATCTCCATAAGAAAGTCTTAAAACTTCACCCTTATATTCTTTAGAATTTAAATATCCTTTGTCTGTCTCGTCTTGCAGATTTCTAATAAAACTTCTAGTGACTTCTGTTTTTGGATTTTTAAATAACTCTTTTGTGGTATTTTCTTCAATTATTTTACCAGCTTGCATTACTGCAACTCTGTCGCATATTTCTTTTGCAACTTCCATTTGATGAGTTATCATAATTATTGTTGTATTATAATTTTTGACTACTTGTCTTAAAAGTTTTAGCACAGAATCTGTATTTGCAGGGTCAAGTGCCGAAGTAGATTCGTCTGATAATAGTATACTTGGATTAGTAGCTATGGCTCTTGCTATTGCCACTCTTTGTTTTTGTCCACCTGATAGTTCGCTTGGATAGGAGTTCTTTTTTTCCTTTAAATCTATAAAATCCAAAAGTTCACAAATACGCTTTTCGATTTCCAATTTATTTACCTTTGATATTTCCAAAGGATAAGCTATATTTTCTGCTACAGTCTTTTGCATAAAAAGATTAAATGATTGAAATATCATTCCTATATCTTTTCTTCTCTCGTTTAAACTTTTTTCGTTTAAATCTAAAATATTTTCACCATTTATTATGATATCGCCGCTCGTGGGTTCTTCTAATCTATTTATACATCGCACTAGAGTTGACTTTCCAGCACCTGATAGTCCTATAACTCCATAAATTTCTCCCTTATCAACTTTAAAACTCACATCATCTATTGCTCTAAACTTTTTATTATTTGAGCTAAACTCTTTCACCAAATTTTTTACTTCAATCATCTAATCACCTTTATATAAAAAAAGAGCCTTCATCCTAAAAAGGACGAAAGCTCGTGTTACCACCTTTATTTATTATCTTCCTCACGAAAGATAAACTCTTCGAGTACCATCATACTCTATTGCTATAACGGGCAAACCCGTAGACATCTAAATATCGACATCTCCTTGGAAAAGGCCATGTTCTCTAAAAACCGATCCACTTCTTACACCACAACGAAGCTCTCTTAAGTCACAATTTTTAGGTACTCTTCTTTTCAAAAAGTTTAAATAATTTTTTAAATTACATTTAATTATACTAAAAAAGTGTTTTTTGTCAATACCTTTTTACTTTTTTCTTACTTTTGCAATCACAATAGCTATTACAAGACCAACAAGTGTTGGCACAACCCAGCCAAGTCCAAACTCTTTTAGTGGCATATTTTCTAAAAATGAAGCTAGTCCTTGTAATAATTCTTTATCTAAAAGCACATATAAAAAACCAAATACAAGTGATATAATAGCTGGAATTTGAAAAATTAAATTGTCTTTTATTCTGTCAGAAAATAAACCTATTATTACAATAGTTATAGCACATGGATATAGTGTTTCAAGTATTGGAGCCGAAATAGAAATAATTTGAGAAACTCCAAGCATAGATATCAAAGCTGATACAACAGATCCAATTATTACAAAAGCAGAATAATAATTTTCTTTGTGAATTAAATCTGAAAAGAAATTTGCTGTAGCAGATATTAATCCTATGGCGGTTGTTAGACACGCAAGTGCTGTGATAATTGCCAAAATATAAACTCCTACTCCGCCCATTACTCTATTAGTGATATCTACCAAAAGTTCAGTAGTATCTACATTCATATCGTAGATACCAAGTCCAGTTACCTGTGCTCCAAGATAAACAAGACCACCATATATTAATGCCAAACAAATAGCAGCTATCACTCCAGAAATTATTGTAGCTCTGATTTCAATTTTTTTGGACGAATAATTCATAGCCTTAACTGCATTTATTACCACCAAAGAAAACATACATCCCGCTATGGCATCCATTGTTTGATATCCATCCTTTATACCACGTTCAAGAACATTTTCTATCATTGAAGTATTTGAAACTTCTCCAATTGGATTTATTATTCCATTGGTAATCAAAACAGCTATACAAATTAAAAGTGCTGGTGTCAAAAATTTACCGACTATGTCCACAACTTTTGACGGTTTTATTGTTAAGACTGTAACCAAAACAAAAAATAATGCCGAGAATAAATATCTATTAAAGCTTTCTCCAAAAATAGGCATAATTGCAATTTCGTAAGTTGTGGCAGCAGTTCTTGGAGTCGCCAAAAATGGTCCAATACAAAGAATAATTGCAGTAGAAATAATAATAGCAAACACCTTGTTTACTCGTGATGCCAAAACATTTAAACTACCATCGTACTTAGAAAGAGCAATAATTGCCAAAAGACCTAAGCCCGCATCTGCAATTGAAAAGCCAATAAAAGCAGTGCTCCATTTTGCGCCAGAAATTAATCCAAGAAATGGCGGAAAAATTAAGTTTCCAGCTCCAAAAAACATTGCAAATAATGCAAATCCAATGACAAACAGGTCTTTCTTTTTGATTTCTGTATTCATACTTTCCTCCTATTTTTTATATTTTTACTATTCTACCACAAAAAAGACTACTTTTGTCTAAATTTTTGTATTTTTTGAGAATCTTTTTTATGTTAGCTTGATATAAAATTACCAATTTGATAATATCTATTTAAATTTATAAACTAGGAGATATTATGGATTATATAGAATCAATTAATTGGTTAGAAAATAGACCCGTTCCAATGGGAGATTTCACTACAAATAATATTAAAAAACTTTTAGAAAGATTACAAAATCCTCAAAATCATGCAAAGACTATTCATATAACAGGCACTAACGGAAAAGGATCTGTGGCAAGTTTTCTTTCAAATGCACTTGTTGAAAATAACTATAAAGTTGGCAAATTCACTTCCCCTTATTTGTTGGATATACGAGAGTCCATACAAATTAATGGCGAGTTTATACCTAAAGAAAGTTTTGTAAAAAATTTAGAAATAATAAGACGAGAAACTGATATTTTAGATAAGGAAAACATAATTGTCAGCTCCTTTGAAATTTTAACATCAATTGCATATCTATACTTCAAAGAACAAAACGCAGACTTCAATGTCATAGAGGTTGGCATGGGTGGAAGAGTTGATGCTACAAATGTAGAAGATGAAAACATCTCTGTTTTCTGTCATATTTCAATGGATCATATGGGTGTATTGGGTTCCACACTCAAAGAAATTGCCTACCAAAAAGGTGGCTTGATTCGAAAAAATAGTTTTGCTTTTTCTTACCCACAAGATAAAGAGGCAAAAGAAGAATTAATTAGAATATCTACCGAAAATAACACATCTTTTATAGATTTTAAATTTGAAGAAGTTGAAATAATTAAATCAAATAATGAGGAAACTATATTTAATTTTAGAAATTTCAAAAATGTAAAGACATCTTTAGTTGGTGAATATCAAGCATATAATGCTTCCCTTGCACTCATCGTACTTGAACATCTCAAAAAAAATTATAATTTGAATGACGAAAAAATAAAAATTGGAATTTCTGAATCTCAAAACATTGGAAGATTAGAGCTTATCTCTAAATATCCCTTAATTTTAATTGATGGCTCTCACAATGAAGCTTCGATTAATATGTTAGTAAAAAATATAAACAAATTCTCTTACGACAAACTAATTCTAGGTTTTTCAGTTTTAAAAGACAAAAACCATGACAAAATTTTATCTAAAGTAGAAAAATTGGCCAATACAATTGTATTGACAGAAATTGATAACGAAAGATACACACCACTTAAAGATTTAAAAGAAGAATTTGAACAAATCACAGATAAAGAAATCTATGCAATAAAAGATAGAAAAAAAGCTGTAGAAAAAACTATAGAACTTGCCGCTGCTAATGACTTAATACTTTGGTGCGGATCACTATATTTAATTAAAGACATTCGAAAAATAATTTTAGAAATTTTAAAATAAATACAAAAAAGGTGATGTTGCAGAATAGATGATTCTACTCTGCAACATCACCTTTTTATTAAGTATTTAAGTTTAGCCATTGTGTTTTTTCTTTTTAAAATATTTTTTAGATACATTTAGTCCATTTCTCTTAAAAATGGGTGTACTTAATAAAGCTATGCTTTTAAAAATTTTTTTCTTAAGCAACTTTGTATTTTATGATTTCTAAGTTATTTTTTATTATTTTTGTTTCTAATTTATTTAGGTTCAATGCTATTGCTAGAAGATTTATTTCACTTTTTATATTCGATTTTCCTTTATGTTTAAATCTTTTATATGATAAACCATCTTTTATTTTAGAAAATGCTCCTTCTGCTTGAATTGACCTATTTATTCTTTCTTCTATCCCTTCTGGTGATGTTATATTTTTCAAGGATATTTCTCTATAGTGTTGGAATGTTTCTGAGATGTAGATTCCTTTTGTTTTCTGAGAGTCTTTGTTCCAATTAAAACACCTATATACTTTTGTTGTTATGATATATCCACTTTTCTTTTTTCTGTGTTGGTCTTTACATCTTATGAATTCTTTTCCGTCAGAGGAAATGTATTTGTCTTGTTTTTCATCATATATTAGGTTATTTCTAAATTCCATTTCTTTTTTGTATTTTCTTGTTTTCGATTTTTCATAGTTTGATGGTTTGATATACGAGTCTAAGCCTTTTTCTGTGTAAATGATAATCTAAAAGTGGTCCATTAATCAACAAAACACCGTTGAAAAATGGTCCACTTGTTTTAAAATCATGACCGCCCGTTTGACGGGCGGTCATGATTTTAGGACTTTTGCAACAGCCCCTTATATAATTAATTATTTTTAATAATTATTTTTGACTTTAACAAAAACAGTCAAAGCAAACATCAATACAGAAAAACAAGAATATATTAACAACATTACTTTAATTATAGGAATGTTCAGAGCATCAACAACATCAGGCTCATTTATATCACTATAAATACTAAATAGTACATGCAAAGAACATATAAAATTCAAAAACGATATATATAACAGTTTTTGAAAAATATCATCCTTAAATATAATATATAAAAATGTAATTAAAATAGAAAGAACAAAAATTATAAAGTATAGATAAACCATATAAGTTAATTACAAGTAAAAGGATTTAAATCCTCTACCCTTTTATGAGGTTCGAGATTCCAAGGAGTCTTTAAAGCTCCATAAACCACATGGCAAGCAAATTGTCTATTCATTGAACTATCAACATCATGATCCGTAAAATAATGGTCATCTTCAAATTGATTTAAAAAATGTTCGGTTTTTTCCATTAATTCATAATCTACAGATTTACAAGATGAGTCTAATTCGTTGGCTGAAACATTGGTTAACAATAGAATTAAAATTGTAAATGAAATAAGCAAAAGTTTCTTCATACGTTTTCCTCCATTTCTAACTGTATTGATATTTGTATACATTATAACATATTTAAAAATAGTGTCAATAAATATTATACAATCTAAATACATAAATATAATCATAGTGTAAAATAAATTGTGTAAACGTAGAAACGTTCCCTAAATAGGAAAAAATGACCAAATCTTGTATGATAATACTAATAACAAAAAACAAGAATCAAGAGGTTCTCATGTGAGATTTTAACACAAAATTACTAAAAGCTCTAATAGCTGGAGCAGATGTTACTGAAATATTCAAATCTGAGTTAGAAAATGCAATAAATTCACTTTTAAAAAAATAAAGAACAGCTTTTTAGGATTCGAGCCATATGATGTTAATGGATATAACACAGGTCATAGCAGGAAGTGTTTCTATACACTAACACTTAAAACTAAGTATGGTCTATTAAAACTTAATATTCCTAGAGGATAGAAACGGTCTTTTTTCTCAGAAAACAATATCTTCTTTTAATAATTAAAACGATACTTTTAGAAGATACAATTAAATTATTCTACAAAAACGGATTAACGACTAGAAAGATATCAGAAATCATAGAAAAAATGTATAGACAGCACTATTCTGCACAAAATGTGACAAATATATCCGAGTCAATAACTAAAGAGTTAGAACTCTTCAATAATAAAATAACTGTCAAGTCTATAATATTGTACTAGGTTAATTTACATAATATTATGGACTTGACAAAATAGAGTGTTTATTTTAGAATTTCTAAACCATTATATTTGTAATATATCAATTTTTCTATTAATTTTCAATTTCTAGAGTTTGTCAATAATTATTAAATTATTTTACAAATATTTTGTAATCTGAATAACCTTTTTCGTCCATCTCATCATATGGGATAAATTCCAGTGCGGCTCCATTTATACAGTAACGAAGTCCACCCATCTCTTGTGGTCCATCTGGAAAAACATGACCCAAATGTGAATTAGAACTAATTGACCTAACTTCGGTTCTATTCATACCAAGAGAGTAGTCATCTTTTTCTTCTAAATAGTTTGAAACTATAGGTCTTGAAAAAGAAGGCCAACCACAACCTGCATCAAATTTGTCACTTGATGCAAAAAGAGGTTTTTTGGAAAGTTTATCTACATATATTCCTTTTCTGTATTCATCATTTAACTCGCTTGAAAAAGGTCTTTCTGTGCCTGAATTTGCCATAACTGAATAAGACTCATCATCAAGCATTTGTTTTTTATTCTCTTCATCTAAAAATTTCCTATCATCATCTATAATAGGCTCATCTGTCAAGCTCAAGTTGACATGACAATATCCACTAGGATTTTTGTCCAAATAGTCTTGGTGATAATCCTCTGCTTTTACAAAATTTTTGATTTCAGATATTTCTACTGCAATATCCCCAATTTTATTTTTTTGATATTCTATAAAATCTTTTACAATATTTGCAGAATCCTCATCGCCTTTTTCCCAATAAATTCCTGTTCTATATTGTCTTCCAATATCTCCGCCTTGCCTATTGATAGATTTCGGATCAATAGTTCTAAAATAATGCAGTAAAATTTCTGTAAGCGAAATTCTAGAAAAATCATAATAAATTTTTACAGTTTCAGCATGATCTGTTGACGATACAATCTCGTAATTTGTCTTGTCACTATCTCCATTTGCATAACCAGCTATAGTTTTCAAAACTCCATTTAACTTTTTAAAATATGCCTGTGTACCCCAAAAACAGCCACCAGCTAGATATATAATTCTGATATTTTTGTTCATATTTATCACCTTGTAAAATTATACCCTAAAGATTCATAAAAAAACTATGAGGCATTATTACAATCTCTCTGCCATCATCGGGCATTTTTAAATCACCCAAAAGATTAGCATAAGTTATAGATTTTTTTCCATATTTTTTTCTTATTGCATATATTGTTTTCTCTAATTTTATTCTCTTTTCATGGCATTCTATGTCAGTAAATAAGTCAGCTTGCATTGCGTGATTATTAGGCACAAGATTGATCGATCTTATATAAATTGCCCTTATTCTATTTTCTAAATCTCGGTGTTCATGTAGGACTTCCATGGCGAGTTTTGTAATTTCAATAGATGAGTTTGTCGGATATGTGAACATTCTATCATAACCTCTGCTATAGAGATTGTTATCTCTATAGCCTACATGTATTCCTCGAGCTAAAAAATTATTTTCAATTAGCCTTTTAGATATATCTTGGGTGAGCTCTTGAAGTACAGCTCTAACTTCAAATTTATTTAATAAATCTTCTCTGCAAGTGATACTTCTACCTATGGTTTTTATGGGAATTTGAGCATAATAATCTCTAACATTAGAATCATCATATCCATTAGCCCAATTTCTAAATTTTAAACCATTTATACCGAGCAAATTTTTAAGTATTGTAGGTTCAGTTTGTGCTAAATCACCAAGAGTATATATATTTATTTTGTTTAATTTTTTCTTTGTTCTATTGCCTATCATTATCATTTCGTTGACATCTAATGACCATACAATATCTCTAAAATTATTCTCGTTTATTTCACAAATTTCATTATGACCAGCCATATCGCTTGCTAGTTTAGCAAAAACTTTATTAAAAGATCTACCCACTGAAACTGTTACCCTAAGCTCTCTATGGATTTGATTTTTAATAATTTCAGCTATAACATCTCCTGGACCAAAAAGATTTCTAGAATTTGTTATATCCAAAAAACATTCATCCATACCAAAGGGCTCGACCTGATTAGTGTATGAATAATATATTTTATGTGCTAATTTACTCACTTCTACATATTTGTCATAATGTGGCGGCAAAACTTTTAAATTAGGGCATTTCTTCTTAGCTTGCCAAATTGGTTCTCCTGTTTTTACCCCATACTTTTTTGCAAGTGGAGTTTTAGCCAATATAATTCCATGTCTATTTTCTTCATCGCCACCAACTGCAACTGCTTGTTTCATTTCTTCTGGTTTATCTCTAAGCTCTACAGAAACATAAAAAGAATTCATGTCCACATGTAGAATATCTCTTCTAAATAAATTCTCATTATAATAATTCATTTAAAATCATCCTTAAGATTATTTTAAACACGTGTTTATCTATATTATATAAACGGTTGTTTCTTTAGTCAATGTATTTATATGTTTTTGTTTAATCTTAGACATTTGTTCTAAAATTTGAATGTTTAGATTGAAGAAATCTCCCAACAGAGGAATAGTTTTATTAGAATAAATAGAAAACTTTTATTATTATTAGACAACTTATCTATTTCATAATTACAGATTATTCTCATCACAGACAAATCTGTTCACTCTTTGAGTACATGGCGACTTTAGAAATCTTAGTAGATCTCTTTCCCTCAGGATTACACTATAAGAAGATTACATTTAATATTTACTATTGTTATTAGCTTACACAAAAGAATAATTACCTAGAATTAGAACCTATAGGCCATAACAACTCTTACACCTGTCATTATAAGTAAAAGCAAATTTATCGTGCATGTTAATATATTTTTTTTATTCGCAACACTTTTACTTCGCATGACCTGGGAAGCGAAAAATATTTTGGGTTAAAGAACTTCAAAATAAAACTTTAAAATGATTTTCTTAAATTATTTATATTATATTTAAAAATAATTTGGTAATATTTTTAATAAAATATTTTTCTAGTTGTTACACTATAAATATAAATGATAAATAATATCATTGATAAGTTATGTTTATTTTGTTAATCCTATTTATCTAAAAAATAATTATTTTTCTTCAAATTTACTTTAAGTTTTCTTTTTACAAAATATTCTATAACTTTAATAAAAAGAGGAGGAAATATGAATAAAAAATTTAGAACGTCAGTAGCTGTTTTTGCTATGACCTCTGCCCTACTTATTGGCTGTAATAAAAATGATTCTAATGATGCAGCTAAAAACATGAATTCAAAAGATAATAATGCTAAAGTGGAACAGAATGTTAACACTAAAGCTAGTGACGAAAAAATGGACGAGGTTGCTCTTTCTGATTGGGAAGGCGAATGGAATAGTATTGCAAACTACATTGACGATGAAGGACTAAAGGGTGCATACGAAGAAGTCGCTAAAAGAGACAATATAACTGAAAATGAGGCTAAATCTAATTTTGCTAAACATGTTGCTGTTGATTTTGGTGCAGTTAAAATTGATGATGAAAGTATAACATTTTTATCTAAACCAGATGGCGAAGAAATAGACAAAGCTAATTTCAAATATGTTGACAAACATGCCATGGAACACGGTGGAAAGACTTTATATTGGTATGAGTTTTCTTCTGATGGAAAATATCCTACAATTTTATTAATGCCTGTTCACGGTGAAGATCATATGCCACACTTTCATTTGAGAGTTGGAGGTTCTGCTAAAGAAATGTTAGCAAAAGATGATTGGTATCCAACTTTCGTAAGCCCAACAGTGACAATAGATCAAGTTTACGAAGAAGTTGCTGAATAATATTCTTTTATAATATCTATTTGTTCTATCCTCGATTTTTATCGAGGATAAATTTTTTTACGAGGGGAGATAATATGTCAAAAATAATAAAAATTATGCTAACAATTGTAATGTTCTCTTCTTTGGTATCTTGCAAGAGTAGTGAAACTGAGTCGGGAAAACCTGTCATTTATACTTCATTTTATCCTGTTTATAATCTCACTAAAAGTGTAGTTGGTGATACTGTAAATCTTAAAATGTTTATGCCAAAAAATCAAGATCCTCATTTATGGGAACCTACGCCTAAAAAGATAAAAGAGTTATCTAAGTCTGATCTTTTAATAATAAATGGTGCAAATATGGAAAATTGGGCGGATAATATTTCTAAAACTTTACCCAATTTGGATATCTTAAATTTAGCCGGTGGCGTAAACTTAATATCTTATAAGGGAGCTGCTGCTATAGGAGATTTTCAATATATGGTCAAAGGAAATTTTGATACCGAAACTTATTCTTTTGATTTTGGTCACACGCATGAAGATAATATGCGAATTGCTTTTTTATATTGCGATAAAGAGTATTCTGAAAAAGAATTAATAAAAATTGGTCGCAAATTGATGGAAGATACTGGCGAAGATGTTCCACAGAAAAATTTAATTAATGTAATTGATAAAAAAGTATATAAACTTGAAATGGGACATGAACACGGAGAGATATATTATAAATTACCTAAAAAAGGCAAATGGATAATGTATAGTGATAGAGTATCTACAGATTTACTTTCTTATAAAATGCTTAATCTAAAAGGAGAAGAATTAAGTTTACAAGTGCTAAGAGATACTTCTACTACTAATGAGGACAAGATAACTTATGATCCTCATTCATGGATGAGTATAAGAAATGCTAAAAGATATATAAACGATATTGAATATAAAATGAGCAAATTATATCCAGAAAACGAAAAAATTTATAGAAAAAATGCTTCCAAAGTTTTAAGACAACTCACAGAACTTGATTATAAATACAGAGATTTGTTCAAAAATACTAAAAGAAAAGAGTTTATAGTAAGTCATTATGCCTTTGCTTATTTAGCCAAAGATTTTGACTTGATTCAATATCCACTTCAAGGACTCACAAGTGTTGATTCACCAAGTATTAAAAAACTTATTAAAGTCATCGAAGATTCAAAATCTAAAAATATCAACACAATCTTTTATGAGTATGGTATGCCCAAAAATGGTTCAGATATTATAGCAGAAGAAATTGACGCAGATTTAAAAGGACTCATTTCTATGGAATATATTAATAAGGATATCGAAAAAGATATTGGTGATGATTTTATTGACATGATGGAATACAATTTAAAAAATATATACGATTCATTGAGGTGATTTTATGAATGCAATTGAAATACAAAATTTAAGCTTTGCCTACGATAGTGAGCCAATTCTTAGAAATTTAAATTTAACTGTAAAAAACAAGGAAAAAATCACTATAATTGGAGGCAATGGCGTAGGGAAAACTACTTTAATTAAATTAATAGTTGGAGAACTGAAACCAAATAATGGTGATATTAAGATTTTTGATGAAAAGTTAAATATAAATTCCCTAAAAAGGATTGGATATGTTCCTCAAACACAAAAAGAAAATTTATACACTTTTCCTATAACTGTAAAAGAGTTAGTAACTTTAGCACTATATGATAAACTTGGAAAATTTAAGATACCAAAAAAGAAACACTATACCAAAACATTAGATTTATTAAAAAAAATGAACTTAGAAAAATATGCCGACTATCCCATTCGAGAGCTCTCTGGCGGCCTAAGACAAAGAGTTGTTATAACCAGAGCTTTAATGAATAATCCTGATATTTTAATTTTTGACGAACCAACTTCTGGAGTTGATGAAAATTCAAAAACACAATTTGCTCAAACTATTGAACAACTCAATGAAAATTTTGATGTTTCCATAGTTTTGATAACTCATGAATTAGATTGGGTGAAAAATAATCTAAATATGGATAGCATATATGAGCTTAAAAAAGGAGGTCTTTTTGATGTTACAATATAATTTTATGCTGAGAACTCTTTTTGTATCTCTTATGATATCAATAATAATACCTTTAATAGGTATTGTAATTGTAAACCGTGGAACTTCTATGATGGGCGATGCATTATCTCATGTTTCTTTAGCAGGAGTTGCAACAGGACTTATTTTATCAATAAATCCTTTGATTGGTGCAATAATCGCTTGTATAATAGGAGCTTTCTCAATTGAAAAAATCAGAAAAAAATTTCCTCAATTCGGCGATATGGCAACTGCTATAATAACATCAATAGGACTTGGACTTGCAGCAATTCTGTCAGATTTTTCTCCAGGAGGCAATAGTTTTGAGGCGTATTTATTTGGAAGTATTGCTTCAGTTTCTAATACTGATGTAATAATTGTTCTTGTAACTTTTGTTTTTGTAGTTGCTATTTCATTTATTTATTATTTTGGTCTGTTGAGCATTGCTGTAGATAAACAACTTGCCAAAATGAGCGGGGTCAAAGTTGAAAAAATTAATTCTATTTTTACCCTACTTTCAGCAATAACTATTGCACTTTCTGCCAAAATAATTGGAGCTTTAATGGTTACTTCTTTAATTGTTTTGCCAGTAGCTTCCTCTCTTTTAATTAGTAAAAGTTATAAAAAAACTTTTATTAATACCATTTTGTTGGGAATCATTTATACAATTTCGGGTATTATAATATCTTATTATTTTGATGTTAAACCCGGCGGATCAATTGTGATTATCGCATCTGTTGGAATGTTAATATGCATTCTAGTTTCTAAAATTAATCATAAAAATATTGTTCTTAAAAAAAATTTTTAAATATTTATTAAAAAACATCTGAAAAACATAAGCTTTTCAGATGTTTTTAATACTACAACCTTTTAAACTAAACTAATATTAAAATCCTTTATATTTTCATATTGATATAAATTATAATTTTTCAAAATAATCGCTAAATACATATCCGTGATTTAATGGTCCTGAACCTTTGCCCAAATCCAGCCCATCTTCTAGTGCACCTGTGACATATTTTTTGGCATTTATAACTGCATCTTCAAGTTTTATACCTTTAGCTAAATTAGCAGCTATTGCTGAAGATAATGTGCAGCCTGTTCCATGAGAATTTGGATTGTTAACTCTTTTTGCTTTTAACCACTTAATGTCACCATCAAATAATAAGTCATTAGAATCATCAAATCTATGACCGCCTTTTAACAAAACTGGGGTATTAGACTTTTCATATATTAATCTCGCAGCTTTTTCCATATCATCTTCACTCTTTATTTTCATATTGGATAAAATTTCAGCTTCACCTATGTTTGGAGTTATTAAATCGGCAAGAGGAATTAGCTCTTTAACTAATGCATCGATAGCACTATCCACTATGAGTTTGCTTCCTGCAGTGGCAACCATCACAGGATCTAGTACTATATTTTTGGGCCTATATTCTAATAATTTTTTTGCAATTTCAGAAATTAATTTTTCATTTGAAACCATTCCAATTTTTACAGCATCCGGAAAAATATCCGCAAACACAGCATCGAGCTGCTCGCCTAAAAACTCAGGACTCATATCAGTAATCGATTTTACTCCCAAAGTGTTTTGTGCGACTACTGAAGTAATGGCACTCATGCCAAAAACTCCATTTGCCAAAAAAGTTTTTAAATCCGCTTGAATTCCTGCACCACCAGTTGGATCAGTTCCTGCTATTGTAAGTGTTGTTTTCATAAAAATTCACCTCTATAATCTTTTAGTGTTTCTAAATATAAGTCAGAATTGACCTTTAATTCTTGTTGTATTTTTCTACTAGTATAATCATATACGCCAATAGTATTGATACCTAATTTATTAGCATTTTTAAGTGAGTATAACCCGTCTTCAAATAAAATTGCATCTCTTCCCCATACTTTATACTCATTTAATATAGTATCTAAAAATTTCGTACTAGATTTAGGAATATTTAATACATCAGGTGAATAAATTTTTGAAAAATATTTTTTAATTTTCAGCCTTTCAAAAGAGCCTTCAATTAAATAACTATCAGTTGATGTGGCTATCACCATATCCACTCCATTTTCTTTAAAAAACTCAAATATTTCTAAAGCTCCATCTTTTAACTTTACTTTATTGAAATAATAATCCTCTAATCCTATAAGTATTTCCTCTTTAACCTTTTCTACAGTTTTATTTAAAGAATAATTGTCAACCACATATTGTGAGCCTTGCAAAAAACTCATGCTAAACATTTTTTCTGCCAAGTTTAATTCTGGCTCAATATTATTTTGAATTAAATATCTTTCAGATATATTGTTGCAGTAATCCATGGAGTCGAGTATAGTTCCATCTACATCGAAAATTGCTAACATATTCACCTCTTAACAAATATAATTAAATATTTAACTTATCATTAATGATTATAATATATGTAAATATGAGCTTTGTCAATTTATGAACTCTCATGCAATCGTTTATTTTAAACTATCAACTAAAATCATAGTACTTTATTAAAACATTGACACAATGTTGTGTTTGTGTTAGTTTTATATATAGTATATTCCATGTAAAATTGTATTTTATTTTTTAGGAAAACAATTTTATACAAGGGGTATTGAATATTTTTATAGGAGGCTTATATGAAAAAATTTAAGAAAAATTTAGTGGCAGCAGGTCTTATATCTGCAATGGTACTTGGCATGGCTCAATCTACTTTTGCTTGTACTGGTGTAATTGTAGGTAAAGATTTAACTACTGATGGTTCTTTCATCTACGGTAGAACTGAAGATTATGAAAGAAATAGAACTATGAGGCTTGTCACTCACCCGCGTGGGGAAATAAAAAAGGGCGACAAATTAATCGATACAAACAACGGATTTGAATACATACACAAAGAAGACTCTTTGAAATTCTTTTCAACTCCAGACTCAAGCAAAAAACCTGAAGATATGGAACAGGGTACTTACGATGCTGCAGGATACAATGAAGCTGGAGTAGGAATTTTCTGCACAGTGTCAGCAAACTATAATGATGAAGTTGCAAAAGTTGATCCTTATGTAAAAAATGGTGTAAACGAAGCGAGCATGACTACATTTTTACTTGCTCATGCAAAATCTGCAAAAGATGCTGTAATGCTTCTTGCTAATACAATTGACAAACAAGGTGCATCTATGGGTGATGTAGTTGTTTTTGGAGATAAAGACGAAGTTTGGTATATGGAAATATATTCTGGACATCAATATGTGGCTATCAAATATCCCGAAGACAAATTTAGCGTATTTCCAAATGCTTTTTGGCTCGGCGGAGTTGATTTAAAAGATACTGAAAATGTAATAGCTTCAGAAGATATAGTTGAAGTTGCAAAAAAAGCTGGTACTTATGTAGAAAATAGCGATGGTCTAATGGATATGTCGGCTTCATATAATCCTAAAGAATTGCACGATTCGAATCGTTCTAGAGTATGGTCTGGTATTCACGATTTAGATCCTAATTCTACAATTGAATACGATGCAAAGAGATTTCCTCTACTAAATAGCTTATCAGAAGGCAGTGAAAAAATAGATATTAAAGATACATTAAATTTATTTAGAAATAGATTTGAAGGAACTGATTATGTTGCATCAGACAACAAAACAGAAAGAAAGGCTGACCCTAACAAATATAAAAGAGCCATAGGAAGCATAAACACAATGCAAGCACATATTTTCCAAACTAAAGATAATTATCCAAAAGAAGCCCCTGGAATTATGTGGATGACTCTAGGAAGTCCCCTAAATATTCCTTGGATTCCAATTTTCCCTGATATAAATGACAGTAGTGAAGAATTTAAAAATGATTCACCAATATATGACAATAATTCATATTATTGGGTCGCTTCTTCTGTCAATGATTTAGTCTCAGGAAATAGAGAAGTACTTGGTGATTCAACTCGCAAAAAAGTAACTGATTTTGAAAATGAAATTATGGATAAACTTCCAGAAATAGAAAAAGAGTGGCTTGCACTTTATGAGCAAGATAAAGAAAAAGCTGCCGATTATTCAACTAAGACAACTTTAGAACTAGAAAAACAAGCTTTTGATTTTGAAAAAGATTTACAAAAAGAATTATCTAAAGTTTCAAAAGCAGATTTAATTCATCACTGGGCAAGAAAACCGATTATAAATGCTCTAGACAAAAAAATCATGGTTGGAACAAGCGATTTAAACTTTTCTCCAAACCAAAAAGTGACTCGTGGCGAATTTATTACAATTCTTGGTAGAATGGCAAAAGTTGATATCGAAAAATATACTGGTATTAAAGACAAAAACATAGAAAGCGGCAAATATTATACAGAATATATGAACTGGGCTATAGAAAATAAATTGCTGCCAGAAAATATTAAAAATATAGCATCTGAAGATATAACAAGAGAAGAAATGGCATATATTTTAAATTCATATTTGAATTTAACTAAGGAAAATAAAGTAGAAAAAACTCAAGTACACTTTGCAGATGCAGATGAAATTTCTGATTGGGCTAAGAGTTCGGTTGCATATCTTGCAAATAAAGAAATTGTAAAAGGTACTACTGACAATAGATTTGCACCAAAGAGCAACTTAACTAGAGCCGAAGTGGCACAAATTATAGAAACTATTTCTAAATAATAGTTATATTCATTAATAAAAACCTAAAATCTAAAAGCTATAAAAATTTTTAGATTTTAGGTTTTGTTTCAGTTTTTATATGGCTCTATAATATCTGTTAGAGATTTACTCCTCAACAGATATTATAGAGCCAATTTAAATTAAATGTTTATTAGATTTTAAAAAATATTGTTTGCAAACACAATACTTAAGATAATAATAGTTATAAATTTTATTATCTTACACCTGCAAATATTATTCTTCCCCCACTAACAACATTAAAATCTCCTCTACCGAGTGTTATTCTTCCTATGTCATAGGGTTGAATAAAGACATTATACGCATTAGATTTACCAGACACATGATCTTTCACAATATAATAAGCCCCTTCAATATGATATGTATTTAGCCTATCTATAACTCCTTGTTGATGTACGTCAGAATAAGATCCTCTTAAATTGCTTTGATATCCTCCATAAGCTGCGCCTCCAATGCCACCAACATCAAAGCCTACCATATACCTAAAGCTGTCTCTTATTTCACGAAATGAATTTCCAAAGGCAATATATTTGATTTAGAATATACATTTGTGGTTATATCATCCTCATTTAAATCACGTTCAGGATAATATACACTTATTATTAAATCTTCATCTCTTAAATTATTCGATGTCGCTTTTACTTTATATTTACCGTCATCTTCCATAATTTCTTTGCATTTTTGTTTAAGAATTTGATCGATTTCATCAAGCGATTTATCACCAAATATTTTTTCTTTATCTTTTAAGGAGTACCCCACTGTCACAATTTTATTCACTTTATTATCTTTTAAATCTTTATCCTCTTTTGCTAAAATAATAGATGGTATTAAAATTAAAGTTAACAACAACATTATACTAATATGCTTTTTCATAAAACCCCTCCTAAATGCAACTATATTATATACTACAATTAAAACTGAACCATTTGAATCACCACCTATAATATATTAATCTAATGTTTAACACCCTCAACTTGAAAACCTTTTAAATACTCTTGTAGTTTTCTAAATTCTTCTTCATCGTTTCTATAATACTCTACACTCTTTTTAAAATTCGTATTAATTATCATATCTGCAATTTCATAATCTATAGAGAAAAATAGGTTTTCATCATATAAGTAATCTACATTTTGTGCACCTGTCAATATGATTAAGTTTATAGCATTTACTATAAAACTCTTTGAATTTTTTAAATCATAATCTTCGTAGTCCTTTGACATAGTAATTGCTATATTTTTGTCTTTGACTTTAAATTCTTTTACCTTATCGCCGTCCCAATCCATTTGAGAGATTATCTTATAAACTCCCTCTTTATCTGATAGGTCTGTTTTTAATTGATATAGGTTTTTATTTGTACATGCAGTAGTAAAAGTTATGAGTAAAAACAAAATACACATTATTCTCTTAACTCTTCTTGAAAGTATAAACATCTTAACTCACCTCGATTTTATTATAACGAATAATACCATTGATAACGTTTCTATAAAAAGTTTAGTTTCTGATGATTAAATATTAAAAATAGATATCCCATCAAAGTCAAATTATAGATGCTGATTTGACAATTAATATGGCTCCTATTAATCTTATTGCTGATTTTTCATTTGGAAATATACGTATTACTTTTTCTCTTCTTCTTATTTCTTCATTTAGCCTTTCAATACAATTTTTTGTTCTAAGTCTTGAGTAAGCTTGTTCTTCGTTTAAATAAGCAAATGAATCTTCAAAACCTTTATCTAATATTATAAGCTTTTTTGATATTTTTATCTTCTTCATATTTATTAAATATTTCTTCTTGATTAATTGTAAAATGTAATTGGGTCATTTGTTTTCTCCTGGTTGTTTTATTTTTTGCTTAAAAACTTTATACCAATTTTTGTTTCAAATGACCTATTCTTTTTACACAATTATATGTTATCTTTATTGAAAGATAACATATCTAAATATAAAATCCATATTATAATAAAAACGAATTTTTCATTAATATCTATATGCATAATAAATAAATTATAATATAATTTAAATCCCCCTATCTAAATAGAGGAATTTTAGTAATCAAGTATTTTATTAGTCATGTGATTGAAGACCATATTGATTTAATAAGGTTTTAATATTTGCAATTATTTTTTATTTTCTATTTACAAAGGATGTAACTTCGGGCATTAGTTCATCACTCATAAAAGTCAAAATTTCTTCTAGTTTTTTTATATCTTCTTTACTAGATTGTTCTTTTAATCTTCCAAGAACCACTTTTATATACTTTGCTTTCATTTCATAATATTTATAAAATTTATCTGTACATTCTAGATAAAATTCCCTCTTATCTTCTTCGGATTGAATTTTTCTCAAATAGCCTTTTTTAATGAGCGAAGCTATCTTGTAGGCAATATTAGGATGAGAAAGTTCTAAAAATTCTGTGACATCGCTAACTCTAGGTCTGTTGAGTGCATGAATTACCTCAATTGTAAAAGTTTCAGTCGCAGTTAGTGTTGCCTCCCTATCTTGCAAGTTGGCAAACATATTTTTATATAAATTAAGTTTAAATTTATCATATACTTCTGTAAATTTCTCATCTAACATAAATATCCTCCTAAGAAAGTGCAAAGGAAATTTCACAAGACATCACTTTTTCATCTCCACAAAAGATACTTCCTTCGCCAAAACCTATATTTTTAATTCTTTTCTTTACTTTACAACTTATCTCCAAAATATCACCAGGTTTTATTTCTCTATAAAATCTGGCATTTTTAACTCCACCAAGAAAAGCAATTTGACCTCTATTTTCATTTAAAAGTGCTACAGCACCAACTTGCGCTACTGCTTCAATTTGCAAAACACCAGGCATCACAAAATAATCTGGAAAATGCCCCTGGAAATAAGGTTCATTGCTAGAGACACATTTTATAGCCTTTGCACTTATTCCATTTTCAATTTCTATTATCTTGTCAATCATGAGGAATGGATATCTATGAGGTATTATCTTTTTTATTTCGTCTATATTAATTGTCATCACTATACCTCTTAATTACAATGCTTGCATTGTGCCCACCAAAACCTAATGAATTTTTTATAAAATAATTTATATTATAATCCTCGGGTTCAAGTGCAAAATTTAAATCACAATCTTCATCCTTATTCTTATAATTTACAAGTGGTGGCAAAAAATTTTCATTCATTGCACAAATGCTAAAAATTGTCTCTACTGCACCAGACGCACCTAATAAATGCCCAATTTGAGATTTAGTAGAAGAAACTTTAACATTTCTATTTTTAAACACTTTTTTAATTGCACTTGTTTCAAATTTATCATTTAATTCTGTGGATGTCCCATGTGCATTTATATAATCGATATTCTCGGGGCTTATATCTGCGTCGTAAATAGCATTTTTCATTGCCAATGCTGCAAATTCACCATTAGGTGCTGGTGATGTTATATGAAATGCATCACAATTTGTTGCATAGCCAACAATTTCTGCTAGTATATTGGCTCCTCTTTTGGTAGCATGCTCAAATGATTCTAAAACTAAAATTCCCGCTCCTTCTCCCATGACAAACCCATTTCTGTCTTTATCAAATGGAATGGATGCTCTAGTAGAATCTTTTGATGTACTCAGGGCTTTCATTGAAGTAAATCCTCCAACCCCAAGTTCTGTAATACTCGCTTCACTTCCTCCAGCAAAAATAATATCTTCATATCCATGTTTAATTGCCCTATAAGCTTCGCCAATTGCATTTGTAGAACTTGAACATGCAGTAACAGGCGATAGACATGCACCATATGCTTTTAACTCCATTGCTATATTTGCAGCAGTTAAATTCACTATAGCTTTTGGTATAAAATATGGACTTATTTTATCAAATCCTCTATTAAGCCCCCTATTATGTTCCTTCTCTATTGTATCTATTCCACCAATTCCTGATGAAACATATACGCCACTGCGGCAATTTTTTATTTCTTCTGCAGAAAGTTTTGCATTTTTAGCTGCTCTTTTAGCTGCTATAAGTCCCAGTTGATTAACTCTATCAAGACGTCTTAGGTCTTTTTTATCAAATTCATTTTCTATAAACGAATCGTCTATTTCAGAAGCAAGTTGTACTTCTCGATTAATTATATCATATGATTTAATCTTAGAAATGGAACATTTTGAATTTTTCATGGCATCTATTATTTCTTCTTTGGTGTCACCGAGTGGTGTTATAAAACCAAAACCTGTAATTACAACTCTCATATGCCCAATCCTCCATCTATAGATATTACTTCACCAGTTATATAGCTTGAATTTTCAGATGCTAAAAACCTTACAAGATTTGCTACTTCGATTGATTTTCCTACTCTATTTAATGGAATATCTTTTAATATTTCATCTTTAATAGTATCTGATAGTTTTTGTGTCATCTCTGTATCAATAAATCCAGGTGCTACAGCGTTTACTAAGATATTTCTTGAAGCCATTTCTTTAGCTAAAGATTTTGTAAAACCAATTAGAGCTGCCTTTGATGCACTATAATTCGTCTGTGCAATATTTCCCCTTATGCCACTTATTGAAGAAATATTTATTATTTTACCTGATTTTCTCTTCATCATGTCTTTTACTAAAAGTTTAGACATATAGAAGGCACTATATAAATTTACCTCCAACACTTCTTTAAAATCTTCAGGTTTCATTCTTAAAATCAAATTATCTTTTGTTATTCCTGCATTATTTATGAGTACCTCTATATCTAAATTTTCTAATCTCAACTGTTTAACAATCTCTTCACATTTATTAAAATCAGAAAGATTTCCAGAAACAACTTTCACATCACATATATCATTTAATTTATTTTTCAATTTTTCCAAATTTTCCAAATTTTTGTTACAATGTAGTACTAAATTATAATCTTTTGAGAGCTCCTTAGCTATAGCTTCTCCTATGCCACCTGTTGCTCCCGTAATTAATGCATATTTTTTATTTTTCATCATCTTCTCCCAAATTCTATTATTTCATCTTCATTTTTTAGTGATATAACTTCAATTTCTTTAAAATATTTCTTTATGATATTGGATATTACACTTCCTGGTCCTATTTCTACAACTTTTGTCACTTTATCATTTATCATATTTGAAATACAGCTAAATAATCGCACTGGCGATGTAATATGCTTTGAAAGCAAATCTACAAAATTTTCATCATTATATTCTTGTCCAGTTAAATTTAAATAATATTTACATTTTGGTCTATTAAATTTAACATCTTCTAAATATTCGGTATATTTTTTTGCTGCATTTTTCATATAGTTTGTGTGAAAAGCTCCACTTACTTCTAGGGATATATTTTTTATGGAAAGATTTTTAAAAATATTCTTCATCTTATTTATTGATGATTTTTCTCCAGCTAGAACTACCTGTCTTGGACTATTAATATTCGATATAAATACTTTTTCGTTCAAGTTCTCAGAAGTCAATAAGGATTTTAACTCGCTTTCACTTTTATTAAATACCACAAGCATAGCACTATCAATTTTCTTTGCTTCATTTGCCATTAATCTTGCACGATGTTTTACTAAATTTAATGCTTCTTCCACATTAAGTACCTTACTTGTCACCAATGATGAATATTCACCCAAACTGAGTCCACAAGTAGCATGAACTTCCATTCTAGATTTTATTATTTCTAAAGCTGCTAGCTGGAATGCCAGCATTATTGGTTGGAGGTTTTCAGTCATTGATAAAGTCAAGATGTCATCATCTTTTATAATTTTATGATACTCTTTTATGTTTTTATAAATTGGTTTTGCAATCTCCATACACAAAAATTTCTCGCCCATATTTTTATATTGAGACCCTTGTCCACCAAAAACTATTGCTGTTTTACTCATAACCACTCCTCAATAAATCCATATATTTATCAACAGAAATAACTTCGTGAAAATTATCTATATCCGTTCCACAAAAGAACAATCCATTTTCCATATCGCCCTTTATTGCATTTATAAGTGCATCATTAATACAATATTGTGTTTGACTTTTTTTACAAGTTTTAATACAGTCAATGCAATGATTTGACATTACTCTTTCTTGTTTTACTTTATTTACAAATGTGGTATTTAAACCTCGTGCCAAAAGTCCTACTGGACTATTTAATATAGAACATTCTATTTTTCCCATATTTTTTAGTTTAAGTAGCTTACTTTTTACTTTTTTATCTAAGTTTGCTTCTTCTGTGAAAAGAAAACCTGTACCAATTTGAACTCCCGTTGCACCATGAGATAATGCAAGTTTTATTTTTTCGGCAGTTCCAAATCCTCCACCTATAAATACTGGGATATCTTTAGTTACATCTAAAATCTTTTTTAACTCTTCAAAAACATCAATTTGTAATTCATCTTCTTTAAAGCCTAGATGCCCACCAGCTTCTGGTCCTTCAAATACAACAAAGTCGGGTTTTCTATTTAATTTCTGCCATTTTTTTGAAATCATATTTAAAGCTCTTGCAGAAGAAATTACAGGTGCAATTATTTTATCTTTTCCTACGTATTTTGGTAAATCAAGGGGAAGTCCAGCTCCAACTACAATTCCATCTACATCTGTATTATTTAAAAATACAATGTAATCTTTAAATTTATTAACTACATTCATTATATTTACAAGTATCATTCCGCTGCCTTTGGAAATATCTTTGGCGATTTTTAGTTCTTTTAAAAATGCCCTCTTATTGGCACTGATTTTATCTATATAAAAATCATCTTCACAATAACCACAGTTGACAAAAGATATTGTGCCAGCTCCACCATTTTGTGCAACTTTACCTGCAAGAAGCCCCTTAGAAACTCCAATACCCATGCCACCTTGAATAATTGGAATATTTAAAATTTTATCTTTTATTCTAATTTCCATTCTTTGCCTCTTCATATTCATATATTAATTTATCGATAAAATCTTTAACGCTAATAATTTCATCAAATTGCCCAACAGTTAAACCACACATCAATGATCCATCATCTATGTCGCCATTTACAACAGCATTTTTCAGCCTTCCAACTGTAAAGTTCTCAAGTTGTTCAAAGTCATAATTTCGTTCTAATTTTTCATATTCTCTAGTCATATTATTTTTAAGTAATCTAATAGGTATTCTCTTATTTTTCCCAATAACTGTGACTTTTGATGACGAAGATTCAATTAGCTTTTTCTTATAATTTTCATGAATTGGACATTCTTTTGTAAATAAAAATCCTGTTCCAATCTGTACACCCGCTGCTCCTAATATTTCAGCTGCTAGCATTTGTTTTCCTGAAGCTATTCCTCCCGCACAAATTATTGGCTTTTTAGTTATATCTTTTGCTTGTGGAACAAGTACCATAGAGGTCATATGTCCTATATGTCCGCCTGCCTCCATTCCCTCCGCAATATAAGCACTACAATCACTTTTTTCTAACCTTGAAATTTGTAAAGGTGATGAAACAACTGGAAGTACTTTTACTCCTTCTTTTTTCAAAATTTCTAAAAATCTTCCTGGACTTCCTGCACCAATAGTGACAATATTTACTTTATTATCCAATATGACTTCGATAAGACTCTTTATTTCTTTTCTAATCATTATTAAATTTACAGCAAAAGGATTGTCGGTCTTCATCTTACATTTTTTTATCTCGGAATTTAAATCACTAGCACTCATAGCACCCGAGGCAATTGTGCCTAATGCACCAGCATTAGATACAGCAGCGGCAAATTCACCTGTTGCAATATGAGCCATACCTCCCTGAATTATGGGATACTTAATATCTAAAATCTTTTCTAAATCCATCTTACCACTCCATGAGGACAGCAGCTATGCTTAACCCTGCACCAAATCCAGCAATAACAATTTTGTCTTTTTCATTAAATTTATGAAAATTTTCTGAAATAAGTATTGGGATAGATGCGGCCGAAGTATTACCATATCTATCAATATTTGTCATAGTTTTATTAGATTTTATTTTTAATTTCTCTAAAACTTGGTTGATTATCCTAATATTTGCCTGATGAAGCAAATAATAATCTATCTCTTGTGGCATTATTCTGCATTTTTTTAATAAATCTTCAATCGCAATAGTTACATTTACAGAAGCAAAACGATAAACTTTTTTGCCGTCCATCTCTATTAAAGAATTTTCATTGACATTTAATGCTTCTATTCCAGGAAAAGTTCCCACAATGTGTTCCCATAATTTATTGTTCTTCTCTACGAGCACCCCAGCTGCACCATCTCCAAATAATACGCATGAAGAACGATCTTTAAAATTTAAAAAATCTGATATTTTTTCCGTAGCAATAATTAGAGCCTTGCCTCCAATTTCAAGATATTTTTCCGCAAGTATCACAGCACCCATAAATCCACTACATGCCATATTTAAATCAAAACAGAGTATATTTTTATCTCCACCGATAAATTCATTAATACTTGCAGCAACCGATGGTGCTCTCATTCTAGTTGTAAAACTTGCTACAATTATTAAATCCAAATTTCTGAGACTGTTTTTAAATAATTTTACAGTTTCAATTGCCATATCATAGCCTCTTTTATCTGTAAAAAATCTAGATTTAATTCCAGTCCTTGACTCTATCCAAACACTACTTGTGTCTACAATATTTTCAAAATATTCATTCTCTATTTTATTGTCAATATTTATGTGTCTTGCCTCTATTATTTTTAGTCCCATTATTTTCCAATCTTCCTGTATTTATCATATCTATTTTCAACAATTTCAAACTTTTTAAAATTTTTATAAACCTTTAAATCTCTATCTATAATTTTTTTAATTTCTTTTATATTTATATTATTATCTTCATCCTCAATAATACCGTCTATTAGTCCATCTTCTAGCAAATCACTGGCTTTTAATCTCATCAACTCAGCAGCTTGAGGTGCTTTTTTCCCATCTCTATATAAAATTGCTGCAAACCCTTCTGGCGAAAGCACAGAATACACTGCACCACTACTCATATAACATCTATTTGCAAAAGAAAGAGCTAAAGCTCCACCAGAACCACCCTCACCTATCACAAAAGATAATACTGGAACTTCTAGCCCCGCGAGAGTATAAAGAGAATTAGCTATGGCCTGATGTTGACCTCTCTCTTCTGCTTCAACCCCAGGATATGCCCCTGGAGTATCAACAAAAGTAATTACAGGACGGTGAAATTTCTCTGCTTGTTTCATCAAACGTATTGCTTTGCGATATGCTTGAGGTTTTGGCATTCCAAAATTTGTCTCAACTGCTTCATCTATATCTTTTCCTTTTTGAATACCGATAAAAGTTATAGGGATATTTTTAAAACTTGCTATACCTCCAATTATTGACTTTGAATCACCAAAAGTCCTATCACCTTTCAAATATATAATGTCATCAAATAAACTTTCTATAATTTCTTTTGACCTTTTTCTATTAATTGAACGTGCATTTATAACTTGACTATAAGCATCCATAATTACCTCTACTAAGTTTTATAACTTTTGCTATAAATTCTTTTTGTTCATCTCTTCTAACTATTACATCTATAAAGCCAAGTTCTAACAGCTTTTCAGCTTTTTGAAAATCTTTAGGCAAATCTTCGTGAAGGGTTTCTGTTATCACTCGCGGGCCAGCAAAACCAATTAAAGCACCAGGTTCTGCAATATTAAAATCTCCCAAAGCAGCAAAACTTGCACTCACTCCACCCATTGTGGGGTTAGTCATTACACTAATATAAAGATTTTCTTGGCTTTTAAATTTAGAAATTGCAGCTGTAACTTTTGCCATTTGCATCAAAGAAAACATTCCTTCTTGCATCCTAGCACCCCCACTTACTGAAAAGACAAGAACAGGAAGCTTTTCTACTGTAGCATATTCAAATAAAGAAGACAGTTCTTCACCTACATATGTCCCTAAAGTTCCCATTAAATAATCACGCTCAAGTGCCGCCACCAATAAATTTTCACCAAAAACTGTACCTTTAGCGATTGTCACCGCTTCTTTGAGACCATTTTTGCTATTAATTAATCTAATATTTTCATAATCAGGAAATTTAATCGGATTATTTAACTTAGATTTAAAATTAATTAATTCATAACCCTTATCTAACAATAAATCAATTCTTTCCTTACCGCTGATAGGTAAATGATTATCGCAACTTGGACAAATATAATAAGTATCAGACAATTTATTCTTTCGCAAATACTTGTCACACTTTTTGCAATAAACAAAATCCTTTTTATCCTTTAACTTTTTAGTTTTGTCGAATTTCCCAAATCTTTTTATTGTCTCTAAAAGATTTCTTCTTCTATTTAGACCAAGTACCAAAATTATTTGATACCTCCTCAATCTCTTTTATTATTAAATTTTGATTTTTCTCAATAAAACTTGTATCTATATTTCCTCTTAAAAAATCTTTATTAAATAAAATTGCATACAAAAATCCAAGATTAGTATCTATTCCTTCAATTATTGTCTCTTCAATTGCACGCCTCATTTTTTTAATTGCATTTAATCTAGTGCTATCTTTTACAATAATTTTTGCTATCATAGAATCATAAAAAACCGAAATTTCGCTTCCCTTATAAATTGAAGATTCAAACCTTGTGTCCATTCCGCTCGGAGTTAAAAGAAAAGTTATCTCTCCTGAGCTTGGTATAAAATCTTTAAGTGGATTAGTCGCATTAACTCTTACTTCAATTGAATGTCCATCAATTTTCACATCTTCTTGTTTAAAACTAATTCCAAGATTTGATGCCACTCTAAACTGTTCTTTTATAATATCAATGCCTGTTATAGCCTCAGTAACAGCATGCTCAACTTGAAGCCTTGTGTTCATCTCCATAAAATAAAAATTTTCATCTTTATCAACTAAAAACTCGCAAGTTCCAGCACCAACATAATTAGAATCCTTAGCTATTTTGATGCTCGCATCATATAATTTTTCTTTTAATGTTTTCGATATAAAATAACAAGGAGCTTCTTCAATTATTTTTTGACTATTTTTTTGAAGACTACATTCTCTTTCAAATAAATGGATTACTTTTTTACCATCTGATAAAATTTGTACTTCAATATGTCTTGGATTTTCTATAAACTTTTCTACAAAAACTTCATTATTTCCAAAAGAATTTTGTGCCTCTTTGCGTGTTAATTCAATTAATTCTAAGAGTTTATTTTCATCATCAACACGACGCATTCCTTTTCCACCACCACCAAATCGTGATTTTATGAGAATAGGATAGCCAATTTTTCTACAAATTAATTTAATTTCTTCATCGCAAAGCCCCTTTATATTGCTCCCAGCAACAGTCGGAATAGAAAGCTCCTTCATTAAATTCTTGGCAATTAATTTATCGCTCATAGCTTTTATTACATCAGAAGGAGGACCTATAAATATAAGACCATTTTCCTCTACTGATTTCGCAAAATTAAAATTTTCCGACAAAAAACCATATCCAGGATGAATTGCATCACATCCCATTTGTATAGCCGTAGTAATTAATGCTTCAGTATTTAAATAGCTATCCTTGCTAAAATTTTTGCCAACGCATATCGCCTCATCTGCTAAATATACAATAGGCTCTTTAAAATCAACTTCAGTATAAACTGCCACTGTTTTTATTCCTAATTCTTTAGCAGATCTAAGTATTGCTAAGGCACATTCTCCTCTATTAGCAATTAAAACTTTTTTTATCATAATCTCTCCAACAAAAATAAATCTCTACCAAATTCTACAAACTCCTCGTTTTCTACCAGGCAATTAATCACCCTTGCATCAAAAGGAGCTTTAATTTCGTGCATCATTTTCATGGCTTCTAAAATACAAATAGTCTGATTTTTTTTAACTTTATCGCCAACTTTCACAAATGGCGGCGAATTAGGATCTTTGCTGCTATAAAATACTCCCACAATAGGAGCCTTAAATATTTCAGCCTTGTGCTTTTTATTATTATCTTCAATTACACCATTTACTTTATTTATTTCATTGAATTTTTCAATTTCCAAATTGTCTTTTGACTTTAAACAAGTATCTTTGACAAATTTAATTGAATATTCAGAAGTTTTAAAATCGAGCTCTTGAAGTTTATACTCATCAAAAGATTTTAAAAGTTCATTAGTTAAATCTAGATATTTTTCCATCATTTATTTAAATAATTCAATAAATCGCCAATAGTGACAAAATTTTGAAAATCATCATCTTCAATAGTAATATCGTACTTTTCTTCGATAGCCATGGACAGCTCCACTGCATCTAAAGAATCGAGCCCTAAATCATCTTGCATATTAGCTTCAGGCTTTATATCTTCTCTATCAACACCAAAATTCTCACAAATTATATCTTTTAATTGTTCTAAATTCATTTTTATTCCTCCAAATTTCAATTATGTTTAATTTTTTATGTAATAATTTTATAGTATTATTTTATTTATGTCAAATATTTTAACTAATAATTTTTATCTATTCTTTTTTATTTACAACGAATATTAAGTTTATACAATTTTTACATAGCAAAAATAATATATAAATAAACTCATGATAATCTAATTCATGGAATATAGTATTTATAAAAATACATAGAGCTTTATAAGGAGAATTATCTTGAATAAATTAGTAGTTGTAGGAAATGGATTTGACCTAGCGCATGGACTTGATACAAAATACTCTGATTTCTTTGAAAAACTAATAGTACCAAAATATAGAGATTTTTATGATAAAATTTGTAATTTTATACCAAAAAAAGAACTATTTCACTCCCTAGAAACAGCACTTAGCAAATTTAATGATGAAAAATTTTATAAAAAAAGCGAAATAGAAATATCAAAAAATAAAAATTCAGACAGAGAAACAATAAAAAATAGTCTAAATTTAGAGTTGCAAAAATCCCTCTCATTTGCCGAAGATATGCCAATTTATTTGAGAGAATGGATCCGAGAAATAAACACCAATGTAGAGGCAGTATTGCCACAAGAAAAAATAGACAAAAACTCTATCTATTTGAATTTTAATTATACAGATACTCTAGAAAGAGCATATGGCATATCATGTAAACAGATTTTATATATTCACGGCAAAGCCAAGCGTGGAGATGATTTAATACTTGGACACAATGAAAAGAACAAAATAAAAAATAACAATCTGCCCATGGTTAAAGAAAAACACAATCAGTTAGCCATTTATAATCAATACCAATGTAAAAAAATTCAAAAAGCTCAGACCATAATAAATTCCTATTATGAAAAAACATATAAAGATAGCATAAATATCATCAATAATAACAAAAAGTTCTTCAATTCACTCTATGAAATAAAAGAAATATATATTTATGGACATTCACTTTCTAGAATAGACTACGACTATTTCTTTGAAATAAGAGAAAAGGTCTCTTGCACATGTAATTGGAATATTTCATTTCATGACAAAAAAGACTTATTAAATGCAATAACTTTTATTGAAGAACTAAATATAAACTCTTATAATCTATTCAAATTCTAAAAAATAAAACCTAAAACTTTTTTTATAAGTAAAGTTTTAGGCTTTTATATATAAATAATTATCTAATTTTCATTATCAAAAAACATAATAATTAAAGAAATTAACAAAAATATTGCCGCTATCAATATAGATTTTAATTTAAAAATTTTCGAAAATAAATACCCAAGGCCCGCACCTATTCCAAAAATAAGAATTACAACATAATATTTTTTTGATGCATCTAAATATTTAGTATCTTTTGTAATTTGATATCTAGACAAATTTTCAGTTGCACTTCTAAGATTTCCTATGCACATTGTGGTGGCAAAAGTAAGCCCATATATCTTTTTAAAAGAATAGACCTGCATTGCACATACAAAAGAAAGTATAGCATTTGCCATATTATCAAGTTTAGATGGAATAAAAGCCACAGAAATCATAAAGATAATCTCAAATAATAATATCATCTGTCTCCATTTCATATTGCTGTAACTGTGGAAGTTTTCGTATCTTACAGCTATATGAACCCCTAACATAAAAGCCAAAAGCGGAATTATGTATTTAATTATCTCTGATAAATTTAAATCAACAATATTTTTAAATAATAAAACTATATTCCCAGTTTGAGCATTTGCAAAAACTTTGCCTCTCATTATATAAGAATATGCATCTTGAAACCCACCTGCAAGGGTCAAAAAAACAACCACAGGAAAAGTTTCATGTAAATTTTCGTAATTATCTAGTCTCAAAAATATCACCAAATCTATAATAATACTTATGGAATTTTATTTCAATTTATAGAAAGATAATATAGGATTTTTGATGTGAATGTAATAAAAAAATTATTTTTCAGAATGACAGTTGGAGGGGCTTTTTGAGTGTCTTCAATTGTCATCTCGACTAAAAAGCGTGCGAACGCATAAAAAGTCTTGCATGTGGTGGAGAGAATCTGTAAAGTTTTAATAAAAAAGTATTCAAACATCCAAACCACGAACAAGTATAGCAAAAAGTCGAAAATGATTTTTAACTGTTTGAGCGTCAGCGAGTTTTAAAAATCCGACTTTTTGCGAGTAAAAAGAAAAACTAAAGAGGCTAAAACTTTATCTAAAAAAGGCGTGGGGGTTTGGTTGGTTGCTCGAAGGAAAGGAAAGGGGGCCTCGCAGCGAAAGCGGAATGCCCACTTTCCTTCCTTCGAAATAGAATAGTAGATGTTAGTATAGAAAATATTTTAAAAAAGATTTTTTATTTATCTATACAAAACGACTCCTATACAGGCAGATTCCTCGACTCTAAACCCTTTGGGTTTTCCGCTCGCTCGGAATGACAGTAGACGAGGCTTTTTAAGTATTTTCAATTGTCATCCTGAGCGAAAGAAATCTGCTAAGATTTCTGTAGTCGAAGGATCTGCATCTGATGGAGAAAATCTGTAAAGTTTTAATAAAAAAGTATTCAAGCACTCAATCCACGAAGATTCCCGCAGTTCTATATTCCCAATTCAATTAATAATTTTTCTTAACTATTTAACCCCAATATCCTTTCTATAATATGCATCTTCAAAACTGATTTTTTCTACATCTTTATATGCTTTTTCTCTAGCTTCTTTTAATGTTTTTCCTAGAGCTGTAATTGACAGAACTCTACCGCCATTAGTCAATAAATTTTTATCTACTTTAGTCCCATTGTGGAAAACTAGAATATCATCTTCTACATTTTCAATTCCTTTTATTAGTTTTCCTTTTTCATATGAAGATGGATATCCTCCAGAACACATAATCACTGTCAAACAATAGTCATCTTTCCATCTTATATCTTTTGCTTCTAATGAACCATCAATTGTTTTATTTAAAATTTCAAATAAGTCGCAATCAAGTCGGGGCATCAAGACTTCTGTCTCTGGATCTCCAAATCTAACATTGAACTCAAGCACTCTAGGTTTATCATTTTCAATCATAAATCCTATGAATAAAATTCCTGAATAATTTAACTTTTCCTTGTTAAGTCCTTCTTCAATCTTATTACATACCTCTTTTAAATTATTCTCAAGTTCTTTTGATGCTTTTACAGGAGAATATGTGCCCACTCCACCAGTGTTTGGTCCTTTATCACCATCATAAATTTGTTTGTGATCTTTTGCTCTTTCAAGAGGATACAATTTATTGTTCGACACAAGGCATAATAATGATGCTTCTTCACCTGTCAAAAATTCTTCTATTACAACTTTATCTCCTTCAGATCCAAAAACTCTATCTTTAAAAATTTTATATAAAGCATTTTTTGCTTCTTCAGAATTTTGACATATAATGACACCTTTTCCAAGGCAAAGTCCATCAGCCTTAACTACTAAAGGATAACTGAACTTCTCCAAACTATTAATGGCATTTTCATAATCTGTAAAACTCATATATTTAGCAGTTGGTATATTATATTTTTCTAAAAACTTCTTTGTAAATTCTTTTGATTTTTCAAACTGTGCACATTCTCTATCAGGACCAAATATTTTTAAACCATTTTCTCTAAATTTGTCAACTATTCCATCGCAAAGTGGATCTTCTGGTCCTACTACAGTTAAATCAATATGTTCACTCTCAGCAAATTCGCATAATTTATCTATGTCTTTGACATCAATATCTATATTTTCACAAAAAGAAAGAGTGCCACCATTTCCTTTTGCAACAAATATTTTATCAACCTTTGGACTTTCGTTTAATTTCCAACAAAGAGCATATTCACGCCCACCATTTCCAATAACAAGTACTTTCAAAGTTCCCTCCTAGTGTCTAAAATGTCTAACATGTGTAAATACTACACATATATTGTTTTCATTTGCATATTCGATAACCTCAGAATCTTTAACTGAGCCTCCTGGTTCTACTATAACCTCTATCCCAGCTTTATCAAGAAGTTCTATAGTGTCTTTAAAGAAGAATCCATCTGATGCAAAAACAGCACCTTTTGCTTTTTCTCCAGCTCTTTTTATTGCTTCCTCCACTGCCCAAGCCCTTTTTGTTTCACCTTGACCAATCGCAAGCGTTGCTCCATCTTTTACTATCACGACAGAATTAGAAGCAGAAGTTTTGGCACAAGTAAATGCAAATTTCAATTCTTTAAGTTCTTCTTCTGTTGGTTTTCTATTTGTAACAAATTCGAGCTCATTATCATTCCATATTATTTTGTCATCTTCTTGAACTATTATTCCATTTAGAATTTGCTTAAATTTATTATTTGAATTATAAAGATTGTCAAAATCTCTAATTTCTATAAGTCTTATGTTTTTCTTTTTAGTTAAAACATCTAAAGCATCTTTCGAAAAACCTGGTGCTATTACTATTTCTAAAAATATTTTGTGAAGCATATTGGCAGTTTCAACATCCACCTCTCTATTTAGGGCAATTATTCCACCAAATATAGATTCACTATCACATTCGTAGGCTTTTTTGAATGCTTCTGCAAGCCTATCTCCAGTTCCAATTCCACAAGGATTTGTGTGTTTTATAGCTACAGCTGCTGGTTTATCGAAATTTATAACTGCATTAATAGCACCATACATATCGTTTAAATTATTAAATGATATTTGTTTGCCATGTAATTGTTCATATTTTACATAATTTTTAACATCACTATTTTCATAGAATGCTGCTTTTTGATGTGGATTTTCGCCATATCTTAATTCCTCTACTAATTTATAACTTTTGTTTAAGTACATAGGAAAATCTACATTTGCTATATCATTAAAATAATTAGATATTAAACAGTCATAGTGAGCTGTGTACGAAAAAGCCTTGCGTGCTAAATATTCTCTAAATTCTAATGAATTATCAGATATATTATCTAATACTTTTTCATAATCACAAGGATCAGTGACTATATATACATCTTTATAATTTTTGGCCGCCGCTCTTATCATAGATGGGCCTCCTATATCGATGTTTTCTATCATGGTATTATGATCTGCATTTTGCTTTAGCTGTTCTTCAAAAGGGTAGAGATTATTGACTACCATATCTATAGGATTTATTTGATGTTTTTTTAATGTAGACATATGTTCATTTTCATCTCTTCTAGCCAAAATAGCACCATGTATATTTGGATTTAGAGTTTTAACTCTTCCATCCAATATTTCAGGAAAATTAGTAACTTCATCTACAGAAATAACTTCAACTCCATTTTCTACTAAGAGTTTAAAAGTTCCACCAGTTGAGATTATCTCCCAACCCATATTTTTTAGTTTTTTTGAAAATTCTACAATCCCTGTTTTGTCAAAAACTGAAATTAAAGCTCTCATTTCATTCTCCAATCACAACTTTATTATTAATAATTTTTAATTTATCATCACAAAAATATTTTACTGTTTTAACTAAAATCTTATGTTCAATCTCTAGCACTCTTTTTTGCAGCTCTTCCGCCGTACTATCTAAAACTTCTAGAGATTCTTGCATAATTATTGGCCCTTCATCTGCATATTCATTTACAAAATGAGTTGTAGCCCCAGAATATTTAACACCTTTATCTATAACAGCAAAATGCACCTTCATCCCATAATATCCACTACCACAAAATGCAGGTATTAGTGACGGATGAATATTGATAATCCTATTTTCATATTCTCTAATTATAGATTTTGGCAGAATTTTTAAATATCCTGCCAAAACTATTAAATCTATATTGTTATCTTTCAAAGTATCTAGTAAAATATCGTCATCTCTTATGACAATTCCTTCAATACTAGCTCTTCTGGCACGCACTAAACCAAAGGCATTTTCTCTATTAGAAATTACAATTTTAATTTTTCCATTAATATCTTTTTCATTGTCAATTAAAGCCTGTAGATTAGTGCCGCCTCCAGATATTAAAACGGCAATATTTTTAGAATTTGAGTTCAATTTTTTCTTCTCCAGATTTAATTTGTCCCAGCTCATACAGTTTTAAATCTGTACTTTCAAAAAATTCTCTCACAATTTCTGAATCTTTTTTATCGACAACAAATACTAAACCGACTCCCATATTGAAAGTTTGATACATATCTTTGTCCTCTAGGTCCGCCCATTTTTTCAATAATTTGAAAATTTGAGGAGTATCTACAACACTGGCATCTACATCTGCACACAGGCCATCTGGTATCATACGAGGAATATTTTCATAAAAACCTCCACCAGTTATATGGCTCATTCCTTTTATGTTAACCTTGTTTAAAAGTTCAAGTATCTCTTTTACATAAATGCGAGTAGGTTTTAGCAATTCCTCACCTAGAGTAGTATACAGTCCTTCACATTTTTCATTTAAATCTAATTTCGCCACTTCAAATACAATTTTACGAACAAGTGAGTATCCATTTGAATGAATTCCATTAGATGATAAACCAAAAATAACGTCGCCATTTTTTATTGTAGATCCATCGACAATCTTGTCTTTATCTACAATACCCACACAAAAACCTGCCAAATCGTATTGCTCTTGTTGATATACGCCTGGCATTTCGGCAGTTTCGCCACCTATTAGAGATGCACCACTTTGTATGCACCCTTCTGCAACGCCTTTTACAATTTCAGACATCTTTTCAGGAACTAATTTGCCTGTAGCTATATAGTCTAGAAAGAAAAGAGGCTTAGCTCCTTGGCATAAAATATCATTAGCACACATTGCTACACAATCAATCCCTATAGTGTCATGTTTATCGAGCATGTGAGCCAAAATAACTTTAGTCCCTACACCATCAGTTCCACTTACCAAAACAGGATTTTTTATACCATCTAAATCAAGATTAAAAAGTCCAGAAAATCCACCCAAAGCAGAAAGTACATTTTTAGATTGAGTTTTCTTTACAATATCTTTAATTAAATCTACTTCTCTTTGTCCAGCGTCAACATCAACGCCAGCATCTTTATAATTTATTGCCATTTACATCTCCTTTTGAGGATTAACCTTCGTATTTATATTCAGTATTTTTTATTTTTTCTTCCATTTCAGTTCTGAAATTATTTAGTTTTTCTCTTAAACCCTCATCAGAGATAGCCATCATTTCAACTGCAAGAATTGCAGCATTTTCAGCACCGTTAATAGCCACTGTGGCAACTGGAACGCCGCTTGGCATTTGAACTGTAGATAAAAGTGCATCTAATCCGTCAAGAGTTGAACTCTTAACAGGTATTCCTATTACAGGTCTTGTTGTTAGTGCAGCTATTACTCCTCCTAAATGAGCAGCTTTACCAGCTATTGAAATAAATACTGCACTTTCTTTTTCAGCTTCTTTAACATAATCCATTAGCTCTTGATGAGCTCTGTGAGCTGAAATAACTTTTGCATCATAACTAACACCAAATTCTATCAACTTAGCTACAACTTTATCTGCAATTTCTCTATCTGAAATAGATCCCATAATTATTGAAACTCTCATTTTAACCTCCAATTAAATTCCAAGATATTTTGAAACTTCAAGTGGTTCTATATATTTTCCATCTTTATAGGCTCTCATATTGCCACCACTTACTTCGTCAATTAAAACAATTTCGTTTGAACCTTCTATTTTTCCATATTCAAGTTTAATATCATAAAGTTCTAATCCATGCTCTGCTAAAACATTTTTTACAATTTTAGATATTTCTTTATTGAGTCTTATGATTTCGTCATATTCTTCTACAGTCAAAATATTCAAAGCAACAAGTCCTTCTTTAGTGATTAGCGGATCATCGTGAGCATCATCTTTTAAAGTAATTTCTGTATAAAGAGGTAAATCTTGGCCTTCTTCAACATATAAACCATATCTTCTGTAGAAAGAGCCTACAGCTTTAAATCTTGTAATTACTTCTAGTCCTTTGCCAAATGGAAGTGCTTTTTCTACTTCCATGATATTTTTGTCTAAATCTGAAGAAATATAATGGGATTTAATTCCTGCATCTTCTATTTTTTCAAATAAATATTTTGATACTTTTAAGCATTCATGCCCTGCACCTTCAATACTTCCAGCGACTTCATTGCCACCAGTATCGAAAACTCCATCTGTTCCAGTCATATCATCTTTAAATTTCAAATAAAATTTTCCATTTTCTTCAAGAACGTCTTTTGTTTTTCCTTTGTAAATAATTTTCATATTTTCCCCCTAAATTATTCCAAAAATAAAGCCCAGAGAGGCAGGTATGCGAAACCTACCCCTCTGGGCTTTTCTCCCTTAGGTGTAATACTTAAAAAGTATCCGCGCCGCTTGGTCCTTTGTTAAAACATGGATCCCTAGGCACACTTTCGCTCATGTATCTGAGCAACTTTCTTTCAATTCAAATCTTATCAATTTATAAAAATTTTGTCAATCACTTTTATCAAGTAAAAGACGAAATTTATTATATTTACATTTATTTGAAATAAGTGTTTCGCATTTATCAAATAAATCGAATATTACTTTTTAAATATACGCAATAGTTTTTCAAATATATTTTCTCTTTTTTTCTCTTTAACTTCTTCTTTTATAATTTTTGCTACAACTTTTTCTCTTTTATTTTCTGCTTCTTGCATAAAATAATTTTGAGATGCGAATTTTTCTTTTCCTTCTATCTTGCTATACTGGCCATTTTTATTCATAATTCTTCCGCCTACATTATCCTTTAACTGTGTATTCATGTAGTCGCAGACTTTCTTTTTCAAATCTTTATCTAAAATTGGAGCAGCTATCTCAACTCTATTTTCAGTATTTCGCGTCATCAAATCTGCTGAAGATATATAAACTTTCGGATCATTTTTTCCAAATACATAAACTCTCGGATGTTCCAAAAATCTTCCTACAATTGACCTGATTTTTATCTTATCACAAACTCCACTTACTCTTGGCACTAAGCAAGAGATTCCTCTGACGATTAAATCTATTTGCACACCTTTTTGCGAAGCTTCTATAAATTTTTCTATAAAATCTTTGTCTGTAAGTGAATTAAATTTGCAGAAAATATAACCTTCTTCACCTTTAGCTATCTCTTCGTCCATCAGTTTCATTAAACCAGTCTTTAGTGAAGTTGGAGACTGAAGAAGATGCATATACTTTCCATTTAAATTTCCAATTGACATATTTTTAAAGAAATCAGTTGCATCGAGACCTATCTCTTTATTAGCTGTAATTAGTGAAAAATCCGTATATAATTTGGCAGTTTTCTCATTATAATTACCAGTACCAATTTGAGTTATATATTTTAAATCGCCAGTTTTTGAATTTCTAAAAGTTATCAGACAAATTTTCGAATGAACTTTATACATTGAAAATCCATATATTATATTGCAACCTTCTTCGTAGAGCATATTGGCGTAATTAATATTAGATTCTTCATCAAACCTTGCTTTTAACTCCACAAATACTGTTACTTCTTTTCCATTTTGTGCTGCTTGTGATAGATATTTAACTACTTTAGAATTTTTAGCGAGTCTATATATTGTTATTTTAATTGACTTACATTCTGGGTCATTTGCCGCCTCTTTCAAAAGTTGTAAAAATGTGTCCATGCTCTCGTAAGGATATGACAATAGTATATCCTTATCTCTAACACTTTTTATCACGCTTTCCGTATTATCTGCTGGATTATACTGAACTAAATCATCATATAAGATTGTTTTCTTAATAGCTTGGGGAACTTCATCAATTAAATCAAAAACATATCCCATATTCAATGGTGATTTTAGTGGAAAATATGCTTTTTCTTCTAAATTTATATTTTCTAATAAAAATTCAAGTGCTGGTTTAGATAATTCTCCTAAAGTTTCAAGTCTAACAACATCTAGCCTTTTTCTCTTTTTTAGCACTCTTTTCATATAATCTTGGTAATCATCAAACTCTTCCCATGTGTCTCTATCATCAGTAAAATCAGTATTCCTTGTTACTTTAATGACATTTTTGGATAACACCTTATAATCTTTGAAAATTTTTTCAGTTTGATTTAGCATTATATCTTCCATCAAGATATAATCAACATTTTCACCTGACAATACAATATGTGTAGGGTAAGTAAATCTAACTGGAAATAACCCAAAAACTTTCTCTCCATCTTTTTCAAGATGAGCAAAAATATATAATTTGTTATTTTCTAAAAATGGAAATGGATGGTTTAAATCCACAATTTGAGGTGATACAAGTTGGTCTATTTTTTTTATATAAAAATCTTCTACTTCTTCTTTTTGCTTTTCACTGAGTTCTTCATATTCAAGTTGTCTTATATTGTATTTTCTAAGTTCATCTGAAACAGAAGCGTAAATAGCATCTTTTTCTCCATACATTTGTGGCAGTCTTTCAAGAACAGCATCTATCTGCTCCTCAGCAGTCATTCCTGTCTTATTATCAATTACTTCTTTTTTTAATAAAGATAAATCATGAAGTGATCCAATTCTGACCATAAAAAATTCATCAAGATTTGAAACAAATATGCTGACAAATTTTAGCTTTCCAAGCGGAGGAACATGATCCTCTGTAGCCTCCAACAATACTCTCTCATTAAACTGTAACCAAGAAACTTCCCTATTTTGAAAACAATCTTTTGACATTTAATTTTCTCCTAACACTTTATAAATTAAATACCCTTCTCTAAGACCTCTTTCCGAAACATCGATTGAACTAATTTTTAACTTTTCCATAACTACTTTCAATATAATGATACCTGGTACTAAAGTATGAATCCGTGAAGGATTTGCCCTAATAATCATTCTAGCTGTTTCTGTATCTTTGTCTTTTATTCTTTCTATTAAGTCCTCAACATCTTCTAGAGTAAAATGATGCTCATCACCTATCCATAATTCAGACATTGCTTTTCCAGCAGTTCTAATAGTACCGCCAATACCAATTAGGTTTTTATTTTTTAGGTCATAATTTTTAATATCAAGCTCTCTCTTGACATTTTTTTCCATGGCACGCATTTCTTTTTTAGTAGGCATAACATAACTGACATGTTCTCTAAATAATAAAAGAGAACCTAACTTTAAATTAATAATTTCATTAGGTTTTCTGTTTTTAAAAGAAACTATTTCTGTACTGGCACCACCAATATCTATAGTAATTCCACTTTCTATATCCATATCTGAAGTAATGCCTATGTTTCCAATTTTTGCTTCATCAGTTTGTGACAAAACATCAATGTCTATTCCGAGTTCTTCTTTAACTTCTTGAAGAACCTCTTCAGTATTAGATAAATCCCTAAGTGAAGCTGTTGCAAAAGGTGAAAAAGTATCGGACCTAAGTTCTTTTACTGTACTCTGTATACTAGCAAGAGTCTTTTTAAGTTTTTTTATCCCCTTACTAGTGAGCTCATTGTCAAAGACATAAGTAATAAGCCCTGCTGTATATTTTTTGTTTAGTACCTTTACAGCAGAACTAATATCACCGCCTTCAACGTCAAAGACTATAAGTCTAATGGTATTCGAACCAATATCTACTATTGAATGTCTCATAATTTTATTTTACTCCTTTAATTGATATTAACTTTTTAATGTAAAATCCTTGTAAATTTATAGAATATATTGTGTAACTTTTTAATATATGAATCTTTTAAGATTATTAACAATATTTTTATTGCCACAAATTATGCCACCAGATTTTTGTGAAGTAATTGACTTGCCATGCATATCAAGTACAATTGCCCCCGCTTCTTTTGCAATTAGAGTACCCGCTGCATAGTCCCATAAATTGAGACCATCTTCAATAAACCCGTCGTAGCGACCACATGCGACATATGCCATCTCAAGAGCTGCAGATCCAATTCTTCTTATGCCACTTGTATGGTCAAAAATATATCTCATCATTTCAAAGGTTTCGTCTTTTCTATTTAATCTAGAACCGCCAGTTCCAGTTCCAATTATTGAAGTTGAAAAATCTACAATATTAGAAACAGAAATTTTTTCTCCATTTAAATATGAACCACAACCTTTAATTGCAGAGAAAAACTCATCACTAAAAGGATTGTATATCGCTCCAATAACTATCTCGCCATTCTCCATAAGAGCCAAGCTGATAACAGAATGATTAAAACCATGAAACAAATTTGTAGTTCCATCCACTGGATCTAGCACCCAAGTATATCTTCCTAATTCAGTTTCATTAAGACCGGCCTCTTCTGCCAAGAGCGTGGAATTTTTTATAAGTTTTAACAATTTGTCTTCCAAATAACTTTGCACTTTAAAATCAACTATTGTCACATAATCATTTTTACCTTTTAATTTATAATTGTCACGAGCATTTTCTGTGAAAAAAATCTCAGAAGCTAGTCGCATTTCACGTTCCATGCTATCTAAAATATCCCTATATCTTTTAGTTTCCATATTTACTCCTTTTTTAATTCTTATAAAATGTTTTCTAAATTAATATTAATAATCATACTAGATATAATTATACACTAAAGCAAATATCTAAAACTTTCTATTTTAATTGAGTTTTTTCACTTAAAATTAATTTAAAATCAAGGAAATAAAAACGATAAAAAAAGACACGCCTAAACGTGTCTCAAAATAACAATATCTTTTCTTTAATTTATTTAATTGATTTTATTTCTTTAAATAATTCTTCATTTTCTTTAATTTTTGATGCACTTCCCACCACTGCAAGATAATTTTTATTCATAGCTTTTTCGATTACTTCTCCAAAAGCTCTTAATTTTTCTACATTTGTATTTAGTGCTTCTTCTTTAGATTTTATTACATCTTCATGTGATAAATTTGATATAAATCTAGATAAATTCAACTCTCCAATATCTTCTGGCGAAAGCAGAGGATCAAAAGTATTCATAGAGCCTATTATAAAATTTTTTAAATCTTCTGTAGATATATCTAAATTTCGCACATATTCTCCAATCTTGTCATAAACTTTTACTGTATTTTCAAGATTAGGATCTCTGTAAGAATAAGTGGCAAGTGTTGCAGTTCTAGGTATTGTAATTCCGCCGCCGTAAGCTCCACCCTTTGCTCTTATTTCATTGTGCAAGAAAGTAGAATTTAAAATATTTGCAAGCACTGTCAAATCTCCAACATATTTTTGTCCAAGTTTATTGAGGTCATAACCTTTAGATACATAAACTACATTTGATGTTATATAATAACCTTCGTTTTTATTTTCTTCTTTAAATTCAAATTTGCCTTTTGGCAATTTTTCATCAGCTAGATTTTCGATATAATCTTCAAAGTTATATTTTATATTATCTAAATCTTCTTCTGAACCTGTGACCGAAATTATTAAATTGTTTTTGTTAAATAATTTTCGGTAAATATTTTCAAAGCTATTTAGCAAATCATCAAAATTTTCGTCAAAGTTTTCTACTAAATTCTTTAGAAATTCATAGTATTTCATCCCGCCAATGTGTGACTGATAAAGTGAGCTTTCAGAAAAATAAGATTTTACTATTGATATTACCATTTGATGTCCTCCAGAAAGCATGCTCGCTTCTATTCTCGATTTCATGATAAATAAAAGTTCTTTAATTCTAGCTTTTGAATTTAAAATTGTATTTTCTGTTATTTCATTTATTAATTCAAGTCCCCTTTGTATATTATTAGCAAGTGACTTCATCTTTATATTTAGTCTTACATAATATTTTGAGTTATCTTTGGAGTCAACATAAATTGCCGGTGCAAAATAAATACCACCAGTGTTTTTATAAATTTCGTTGTTGAGTTCTTTGTAAGAATAATTTTTGGTATCTAAAAGAGGAAGTAATGACACCATTAATGACATCTTTTCTATTTCGTCTTCTTCTATAAATCCTATATCATGAGATATATTCGTATAAATTATTTTATTAGTATCTTCTATAGATTTTAGATATTTTATATCTCCTATTTTGTCATGAATAACTTTATACTCGGTAATTTCTTTATCGATATCTGAAAGTTCTAATGTTGGTATTGTGTTTTTGGCCTCTGGGGAGTCTTCTGTCATTTGGTATTCTTCTAATGCTATAGTCTCTTCTATTAGCTTTTCAATTTCTTCTTCTGATAAACTCTCTTTTATCTTTTGAAGTTCTTTCTTTACTTTTAGATCTTGTTTGTCATTCTTATCAACCTCAGGTTTTGCAACTAGTGTTACTGAATAATGATTGTTAATCAATTTTTTTTCTATATATTTTTCTACAAAATTATCATCTAATTTAGATTTAACTAGATTTAATACATCTATATAATAAAGAGAGTCCAGTGGCGATTTATCATATAACCAAGAGTTGAGTGCTCTAATATAATAAATGATAGCCTTTTGGCTACCTCCACCTTCTCTGAAAATAAATTCAAATCTATTTAAGGTTGCCTCCAATAAATCTCTATCTATACCTTCTTTTACAAGATTTTTTAGAGTTGAGTCTATAATATTTAAGAATTCTTCTTTTTTATTCGCTTTCGTATTTTTTACTACAATCGATAAATCTAGTGGCAATGATGTTGATGTTTCTGTATATATATCTTCTCCTATCCCTGCATCTAGAATTGCTCGTTTAAGCGGAGCTGGTTCTGATTCTATCAATATATATGTCAACAAATCACGCATAAATATATCTAACTTAGAAGTTTGGTATCCAATTGTCCAGCCGTGTGCTAAAAAGTCAGAATTATCTGTTACTTCTTCTTTGGAAGCAGAAAAAGTAATCTCTACATCTTTATCTGTATCATACTCGTCATTCAAAATAATATTTGAGTCGATATCAATTTTTTGAAAATCATTCAAATAATAATCATCAATATATGAAAGTGCTTCGTCCATGTCTAAATCTCCATACAAATAAATGTAAGAATTAGTTGGATGATAATATTTTTTGTGATAATCTTTAAATTCTTCATAGGAAAGTGTCGGTATCAGAGATGGGTCTCCGCCAGAGTCCACACCATAACTTGAGTTTTCATGCAAATTAAATGTTATTGCATCAGCTACAATATTTTCTGCAGATGAATAGACTCCCTTCATTTCGTTATAAACAACGCCATTATATTTTAATTCATCTTCTCTGTTTTTTAATTCATAATGCCATCCTTCTTGTTCAAAAATCTTTATTTCATTGTGAATTTCAGGATAAAATACTGCATCTAAATAAACGTCCATTAAATTATAAAAATCTTTTTTGTTTCTACTTGAGATTGGATAGATAGTTTTATCTGGAAAAGTCATAGCATTTAAAAAAGTTTGCTGACTTGATTTAATTAAATCCATAAAAGGCTCTTTAGTCTTATATTTTCTTGAACCAGATAGCACACAGTGCTCTACTATATGGCAAACACCATTTCCAGTTTTTGGTGGCGTTCTAAATCCAATTCCAAAAGCTTTATTGTTGTCATTATTTTTTAAAGTTAAAACTTTTGCTCCAGTTTTTATATGTTTATAAACTCTGCACTTAGAGGAAACTTCATCAATATATTTTTCTTCAATTAATTCATAATTTTTCATGCTCTCACTCCTATTACTATTATAAAACATTATACTTGTAAAAGTTATATTTAACAATTAATATCGCTTAATCCTCTCATTTTTGGGTAAAAAAGTAGAGGAGGTATCGCTATGGCAAAAAATGACAAAATTAAAAAGGTGGCTATTGCCGCTGCAACAATTTCCACTGCACTAGCTCTTACTAAAAAAATAAGTGACGAGAAAAGTGAACCTAGGCTTCTTGCACCAAATCGTGATGAATTTACAAAAGTATATTTAGTAGGTGGCGGTATTGGCAATTTATCACTCGCCTATGCCCTTATAAATCATGCAAATTTGTCTGCAGAAAATATAACAATATATAAAAATAAATTTAATGAATTTTTACCCATTAATGATGAATACAATTATCCAAATTATAAGACATTTGATGATAGATACAATATATCTAATTTCGCGAATACTTATGAAATGTTAAAGGATATACTTTCCGAAGAAGATTTAGATATTTTAAATAAAAAAATCAATACTCCAGAAAATATTCAAGTCATTGATTTAAATTCACATACATTTGATGATGTAAATGTTGTAAGCGAAAGCACAAAATTAAAGCTCAAAAAACTTGTTTTAAAACCTAAATCCTTCGACAAAGATGAGACGATTGAGAGATACTTTTATTACACAGATTTCGTAGATTCAAGCTTATATTATTTTTTGGCAACCCTTTTTAATCTCAGAAGAACTTCTCTAGTTTCAGAACTAAAAGAGGCCATCATAACCATGAGTTCATCTCACGAGTTTTTTGATATAAGAACAGCTTATTTTCATAAACAATTTGAGCATTCTTTAAAACACAAGGGTGTCAATTTTGTAGAAGATTATAAATTTGTCAAATTAAATATCAAAGATAACTCTGTCACAAAAATAATATTTGAAAATAATAATCAAATTATAGAACAATATGTCGATAAAAAAGACATAGTTTCTCTTGAATCACCCTCTTATGTGGACAAAATATCTTTAGGAACATTAAATTCAATACCACAAATTGTGCACGAAAGCACTATTTTAAAAGATAAAAATTCCCATTATATTGGTCAAATATCAGGAGAAGCCCCTGAAAATTCAATTATTTTTGTAAAATTTACTTTCACAAATGATAGTTTTTCTAGAAAGATTAGAGAAATGTATTCAAATAAAAATACCTTTATTCTAAAATTGAAATCAGGCATTTCTGTTAAACTAAGAGGCGAAGATGTCATTGTAAAAATATTAAATCCTGAAAAAAGTTCGATTTTTGTGGGCAATAATTTCAATGCTTTAAATGGTGAAGACTTTTTCTTTGAACTGGTTAAAACTTTTAATCTTGATGACGATTATGGCCACTTGAGGATGAGTTTGAAATCAGTTTTTATAACTCTTTTGCCTGATTATAGAGACGGTATCGAAACAAATTCAGAATTGATGCCAAAAGATGTTTCAAATCTTTGTTATATTTCTTCTCGAAATTCTAAATTTGGTACTAACTACTCCATAGAAAAACTTGTCAAACAAGGACTTATTATAGCACACGAAATGATGGGAATAGACCATATTGAAATAATGGAAGAAAATGTTGATAAATTAAAAATAGTAAAATTCTTAGATGAAGTTTTGATAGTAAAATAGACAGCACATAGGCTGTCTATTTTTTATGAGGGTAATTTTTTATTTATTATCTTTGAGATATAATTCATTTTAGATATATCGTATAACTGACAGGTAGTCTTTGCACCTTCAACATCATTGTAGCACTTCCAGTAGCCACAATATTTACATTTTTTTAGTTTATTATTATAATCAATTACATCTAAGAGGGGATAATCGAGAAAAATACCAATCTCCGAGGGTGTAGAAAATTGAAAGTTTTCACGAAGTTTCATTAAATAGTAATTTAGATTATTATTTTGTTCATAACCAATACCTGATAAATAGGAAGATATCTGTTCATTTTCAAATTTCTTTTTTAATCTCTGATTGTCATAAAAATAGAGAAGCAATGAATTTTTATCAGACTTTAATTCTATAAATTCTAAATTAAAAATTTCTGCAATTGATTTTTTATTTTCATTCCAAGTATTTATTAATTCTCTTTTTGTATTTTTTAGATTAATCAAAGATCCTATTTTTAAACCATTTATAGTAGGTGCAGAATAAAAACCAATTAAATGAATCAAATAATCTAAGTCTTTTAAGTTTTCAATATGCTTATAAAACTCTAAAACTTGCGACTTATAATTATCTTTATGCGCGAGCGATTTCTCTTCCAACTCGTTCACACTCTTCTATATCGTCATCTGTTGGATCATCATAACATATTAGTGTTTCAACAATATTTGCTCCTGTATCTTCAACTTCCTCTTCCCAGAGCTTCATCCACTCGCCATCTGCCCATTCATAAGAGCCAAATAACACAACTTTTTTGCCGGATAATAATTTATTTGCTTCATCCATAAATGGTCGCATTTCCATTTCTTCTAATTCTTCTGCTCCCATTGCAGGACATCCAAAGGCTAATTTATCACAATTTTCAACATCGCTTATATTAGCTTGTGAAACTTGCAAAAGTCCTACTTCCACTCCTTCCCCTTCAATACCTTTTTTAATTGCTTCTGCCATTCTTTCTGTATGGCCTGTTCCAGACCAATATATAATATTTATCTTTTTCATAAAAACCTCCAATTGATATTTTTTATCATTTACTATATAATATACTCAAAAGTTAAATGATAATTATTTATAATTAACATATTATATTTAATATTTTATATAAAACTTAAGGAGGATTAAATGACTAATTATTTAAATTTAGCACAACTTACTAAGCCAGAATCTCTAAATAGTGCAAAAGAGATTTTTGAAGACAAAACAAAAGACAGAATCAATGACTTTGACGAGTATAAAAAACAGATTTCTGATTTAAATTCTTTCTTGTATACATATTTCTTAATCACATACAATAAGGATCTCACACTGATGCATAGTGAATTTAACACTACATTAGAAAATTCAAATACTATATCTGATTTGAGAAATTTGGCTCAGACAATAATCAAATCTTACTCTGAAACTCTTCTTGAAAAAATTAATTATTGCGACAATCATATAATCGATGAGGCTATCAAGATAATAAATCGCGAATTTCACAAGGGAATTAATTTGATGAATCTTTCAAAAAGCCTTCATGTATCTAAGAACTACTTATGTTCCCTATTCAAGGAGCATACTGGTTTTACTTTTTGTCAATATTTAAATACTTTAAAAACTAATAAGGCTAAAAATTTATTAGAGGAGAATAAGAAAACATTAGAATATATATCTTTTGCCTGCGGTTTTTCATCACAGCCACATTTTACAATGACATTCAAAAAATATACAGGGCTTACTCCTCGAGAATATAAACTAAAAATGAATTATCAAAATAATAATAGATAATATTGAAATCCTCCAATTTTTACTATAATATTAAATAATGAATTGGAGGATTTGATGTTATTTAATTCTTTTGAGTATTTAATATTTTTACCAATTGTGGTAATTTTATATAATTTAATTCCAGAAAAATTTAAAAATGTATTCTTATTACTAGCATCTTTGACATTTTATTCTTTTTGGAATGTTAAATATACATTTTTGATGATACTGTCAATTGCTATAACTTTTTTCACAGGAATTTATATTGATAGGCATTCTGATAAAATGATTAAAAATTTTGCAGTTTTTATCTGCTTCTTTATAAATTTGGGTATATTATTTATTTTTAAATATTTCAATTTCACCGTTGATTTGATAAATTCAGCTTTTTATACAAATTATAATTTTGAAATAAATGTACTATTGCCTGTCGGAATATCTTTTTATACTTTTCAAGCATTGGGCTATACAATTGATGTTTATAGAGGTGATATTGCAGCTGAAAGAAATTTTGTAAATTATGCACTATTTGTTTCTTTTTTTCCTCAACTTGTAGCTGGACCAATTGAACGGTCGACAAATTTATTGCCACAAATAAAAAAAAGACATAAATTTGAATTTGAAAATTTAATAAAAGGTCTACAATTTCTAGTTTGGGGCCTATTTTTAAAATTAGTAATAGCAGATAGAGCTGCTATTTTGGTCGATGAATTATTTAATAATTATAGTAAATTTTCTTCTTTTATGTTAATAATTGGAGCAATACTATTCACTGTGCAAATATACTGTGATTTTTACTCTTATTCTATCATAGCCAAAGGTTCTGCAAAAATAATCGGTATAGACTTAATGTATAATTTTAGAGAACCATTTTTATCCAAGTCTATAGTTGAATTTTGGCGAAGGTGGCATATATCATTATCCACATGGTTTAAGGATTATTTATATATTCCACTAGGCGGCAATAGAAAAGGAAAAATTAGAAAATATTTAAATCTATTAATTATTTTTTTGGTGAGCGGTCTTTGGCATGGTGCAGAACTTTCATTTATACTTTGGGGTTTAATCCATGGTCTATTTAATGTATTTGAAAACACATTAAAAAATTTAAATTTAAAGAGAAAAGATAACTTCTTGATAAATTCTATGAGGCGAATATACACTTTTTCAATTGTAGTATTTGCATTCATATATTTTAGAGCTGCAAATATTTTTGAAGCTAATGCGTATATAGAAGCTTTAATTAAAAATGGTAACAAAGGAAGTTTATTAAATGAATTTTCAAAGACTAACTTTGCAATAGCAAATATATATCCATTAATCGGTGGAATAATAATACTTATTATAGTGGATATACTGAGATATAAAGAAATAAAAATTTGGGAATTAACTAGAAAAATAATTTTGCCAATTAGATGGATTGTTTATTATTTTTTTCTATTTGCAACAATTATTTTTGGAATATATGGCCCTGGATTTTCGGAATCAGCATTTATTTATTTCCAATTTTAGGTGATAGTTATGAATTCAATTAAAAAAACTAAATTTTTTAAAATTACCTTAAGTGTAATTTTCATTTCCATATTTATTTTTGGATTTATAGAAATAAATAATTTATTGTTGCGTAAATCAGTAACAAAACCTTGGGATATGGGCAACAAAATTGGTGGATTTTATAATGAAAGCGAAAAATATGATATGATGTTTTTTGGTACAAGTCATTCATACTGTTCATTTATACCACTGTATTTATATAATGACTTGGGGCTCAAATCTTATGTGCTTGCATCACAAAAGCAACCGCTTAAAATATCATACAGATATATAAAAGATGCCGTTAAACACACTAAACCTAAAATTATTTTTGTAGATATACAAGCTGCCATATATAAATTAGACGAAGATTCAGCCACCGTCCATTCTTACTGTGATTATATGCCCATGAGCATGAATAAATTAAAAATGATAGCAAAAGATATTCCAACCGAACATAAACTTGAAGCTTTGCTACCTATAATAAGCTATCACTCACGCTGGAGCGAACTAAAGTCAGAAGATTTTACTGTGAATTCTGATAAATACGAAGACGATTTAAAAGGATATGTAATGCTCAAAGGACAGAGTAAAAGCTTTCTAAATGGTGATGATGAGCAACAAAAAGATTTAGAAAAAATTAAACGAGCTCGTGAAAAATCTTACCTAAATTCTAATTTGAAAACCATAAGTAAAATTATCGATTTGGCAGCTAAAAATGATATAAAAGTAATATTCGTAAAAACACCAGTTTTTTATTACGATGATTATAAGGATAATATAGATATAATTTCTAAATATATAGAAAAAAAGAATATAAATTTTATAGATTTTAATTTATATTCAGAGGATATGAATTTAACAAAAAACGACTTTTATGACCCATATCATTTAAATGTAGCGGGAGCCGAAAAATTTAATAAGTTTTTTATAAACTATATGTTTGATAAAGGAATATATAAAGATAATTCAAATTTGGATGAAGCTTGGAGGGAAAGGCTAGAAAAATATAATATTAATAAAGAGTAGATAATACATTAATTTTTCTATTTCAAAGGAAGGAATGTGGGCGTTCCGCTTTCGCTGCGAGACCCCCTTTCCTCTCTTTCGAGCTTCCAACCAAACCCCCCACGCCTTTTTAGACTAAGTTTTTACCTCTTTCGTTTTTCTTTTTGCTATACTTGTTCGTGGTTTGGGTGCTTGAATAGTTTTTTATTTAAAATAAAAAGAAAAACTATCAAGAAATGAAATGTATATGCGGTTACAAACTTTCAAACCGTCATTCCGAGCGGAAAACCCGAAGGGTTTGTAGTCGAGGAATCTGCCTGTAGAGGAGTAGTTCTGTAAAAATTAATAGAAGTCTTTTTTTACTGTCTTTTCCATTACACTTCTTTTTTTACCTACTCAAAATCTCCCCGTCACATGCAGATCCTTCGACTTCAGAAATCTTAGCAGATTTCTTTCGCTCAGGATGACATGGGAGGGAAAAAGTTCTCTCCACCACATGCAGACTCTTTATGTGTTCGCACGCTTTTTACTCGATATGACAGTTGTAAAAGACCACGACAACTTCCACATGTAAATTCATTCTATTCGTCCCAATGCTTCTCACTAAGGATTGTATAGATATTATTTATAAAACTAAAATTTTATAAAACTTTTATCCGTCAAGAGATAATCTACTTTTCTATCGTATTCTTCATTAAACACTTTATTTGTCCTTTGCTCTTCAAACCCTATGGCAAGTGAAATTGTGTCAATTTTCTCAAAAAATTTATCATAAAATCCCCCACCATAACCGAGCCTATACCCTCTGTCATCAAATGCAAGTCCTGGTGTAATTGTAAGGTCAATGTCTGTTACAGGTTCTCCATCTTCTGGTTCTAAAATTCCCATTTTGTTAGGTTTTAATTCTGATAATCCGTCTATTTCTGTAGCAACCATTTCTTTTCCAATAACAAGTGGAACTAATAATTTTTTACCATCTTCTTTTATCATATCTATAATCTCATGAGTATTTACTTCTGTTTTATATGAAATAAATACAAAAACTGACTTAGCATTTATATATATATCAAGCTCTCTTAGTTTTTCTTGTATTAGTTTGCTCTTTTCGTATCTATTTTCTATATTTGCTCTTTTAGCAAAAAATTCTTTTCTCAAACTCTTTTTTTCCATTTTATACCTCACTTATTCTCACATATATCTTTATAAATACAATTTAAACAATCGCTCTCAGAGTCCATATTCCCTTGTTTTAAACTTTCAACCAACGAAATAATAGCATTCTTTGAACTTTTAAAGATTTCTTTTAACTCCTCGTCGCTATAAAAATACCTAACCCTGGGTAATTTATCTCTCAAATCTGAATTTTTCATAACTGTTTTTATTTCAGCATCTTGGATAGAACCATAAATTAGTTTAACAATATTTTTATTATCTTTAAGTCGAGATAATGCATAAATTGGCATCTGGAAAGCTTTGTTTTCTAAGATTTTATTCTTTGAAATTATAGAACTTTTACTTCTCTTATAGTCCATTATAGCCTCTTCATCACCATTGCTGTCAATTCTGTCTATTCTGCCCACAATTTTTATTCCCTCAATATCCAAATCGATTCTTTTTTCAAAATATTTAGGAGTCAAAAAATCTTCTTTTTGGTTTTCTAAATCAATAATGATATAATCTTTGAGAAAATTAAAATCGTTCAAGACTTGTACCTGTTCCAAAAATTTCAAATCATCAAAAGTTTTATCTTTAAAATTCTCCTGCAAGACCAATTTTTTCAACAATGCTTCATCTAAAATGCTTTTTTCTAATTTAAAATATCTTTTTAAAATGTTATGGAATCTATCCCCCATTTTCAAATAAAATTTATCATCATAATCAAGTGCAAATTCTTCTAACTTAAAAATTCGTTCAAATAAAAATCTTCTGGGACAGTCGCTCAATACATCGAAGTCAGTTACGGAGTAAGTTCTGTCTTTTAATCTCAGATTTAGATTATTCAAAGCTTTACTTGACAGTTTATAATCTAATTTATCTCTATTGTTAAAAATCTCAATCTCGGAAGAATAATATTTCTTAATATAAGTACTAATATCAAGATTACATATCTTTTTTAATATATTTATATTTTTAGCAAGACCTTTATCTTCATCATTTATCAAAATTGTAGTTTTTTGGGAATTAGTTATAGCATATACAAGTTCCATGAGTTCAATTTCAGAATCATTGCCTCTAATTTTAAATTCTTCCAATTCTTCAATAGTTTTTTTAGTATATATGAAATTTTTTTGTGAAATTCTTTCATAATTTGCATCAAAACCTATTATATAAAGTTTTCCAAAATTTTTATAATACATGGACTGCAAATTTTTCATAGTTATAGCATCTCTATTTTGCAGTAACTTAAATTTTATATTTTTTATATATTTTTTAAATAGACATTTAAATTCTTTAAAAGTGATACTCTTATAAAAAATTCTGTATTTTGGCATTTTATTTAAAATATCAATTACTTTGTTTAAAAAATTCATATCTCTTACATACACAAAATCATAAATCTTTGGATTAAATCTTTTCTTTATAATATTTTCTAAATTATTCATGTACTCAATAAAATACTCACAAAAATATTCTAAAGAACCAGTATTTTTGATATTTTCTTGTTGTAAAAATTTCACGCCATCTAAAAAGTTTTGAAGATGGCTTTGCTTAATATCTAACTCCTTAATCTCTTGCAAATTGAAATCAGCTATGTTTTTGAAGTTTTGTTTTAATAAATCCTCTTCGAGCATATTTTTATCTACTGGCAAATTAAAATATGATAGCCTAATTCTCTTTAAAGTATTGTGCCTATTTTTATCTTCTAAATAATCTAAAACTGTGATAATCTCTTCTTTTATTAAAGAACGCTCAATTAAATCTAAATTAAATTCAATGTCTTGAAAAACACTACGATTATTAATGCTCTTGGCAAGTGAACTTGAACCCGTTATAATATCGATATCTTTTATTTGATTTATTATGTCTTTTTTTAGTTCCACAAAAAACATATTATAATAATCGTCTGATGCATCATATAAATCTACTGGAATATTGGCAAGTAAATCATTTATACACTCAGTATTAGATTTAACTATTTCAAAATTCATATTCTCTAACTTAGCAACAGCACTTTGTGAAGTTATATTATTCTCGATATTAAAAGGTATATTGATGATTATATTCTTTGACTTTGAAATTCTTTCAATAAAATCAAATTCAAAATATCCAAAGTCGATAAAACCATCAATAATTATAGTTTCAGCCCTAATATCGTCTTCACTAATTTTAGATAAACCGCTGTCTAAGGTGTAAGAATTTTTAGAAAAATAAATTAAATAATCTCCAAAACTATCGGCTAAAGACTTAATTATGGGCGATGTAAATTTTAAAATATCCTTTTTTCTTTTGCCACTATTTATCAACTCATCAAAAAAATCAACAATTATCTCTACGCTCTCATCAAAAATCTCTTTATCGGGAAAATTTCTATTTAAAATCATCTTTAGCACTATGAATTTTAAAATATTATCAGGTCTTTTTATATTTTTAAATTTAATCAAGTTGTCAAAAGTTATAAATTTGGTATTTATTATATTAATACCACTAAAAACTTCACTTTTTATTTTGTAGTTTATTGCAATTTCAGACGGTAGAATATACAGTGTTTTACCAGATATATAATTTTTATAATCGAATTTCTCCTTTGGAGAACTAAAAAATACCTTTTTCATTTATAATTTCACCTAAATTAACATCAAATAAATCTTCGGCAATCTTTGTCATCTTGTCATTTGGAAGAAATATATAGTTTTTTCCTTTCACATCTTCTAATTTTTTCAAATCAAAACTCACGCAAAAATTGTGCAGAAATTGAGAGTCGAGACCTAGTTTTCTAAATTTATTGTTTTCTTCTTTTGTCCCATACTTTCTATCTCCAATGATATAATAGCCTTTTTCTTTTAAAGAAGCCCTTATTTGGTGAGTCCTACCAGTAATTAAATTTACAGACAGCAGAGTATAATTATTTTTAGTTTTCAAAACTTTAAATTTAGTGACAGATCTCTTGCCATCACTTGATTTTGCTACCACATTATTTTTAGATTTTTTTAAATTAATATCCACGTCAAAATCATCTTTAATGTCGCCCTTAACAATAGTTAAATAATATTTAGAAATATTTCTATTTTTTATACCCTCGTTTAAATACTGCAAAGTTTTTAAATTCTTTGCTCCAATTAGTATGCCAGAAGTATTCCTATCTAATCTATTAACAAAAGCCGGTCTAAAAGAATTTTCAAGCCTTGGATTAAACTCTTCCTTATAAATTAAATAATCTACAAGTCTATCTAACGCATTATCTTGATAAGCCTTCTGATCATTGTGTGTCAACATATTTATAGGTTTTTTTATCAAAATAATATCTTCATTTTCAAAAAGAACATCAGGGAACTTAGAATTTTTATATTTTTTGACATCTTTTTTAAACTTTTTTATAGTATCTTCTGCCAAAAATAATCGAATAACATCTCCTTCATTTAAAATATCTTCAGGATTTGCTTTTTTGCCATTAACCTTGATATTCTTTTTCCTTAAATTTTTATATATAAAAGAAAGAGGAGCCTTTTCAAAATAAATTTTCAAAAATCTATCCACTCTTCTGCCAGCATCGTTCTCGTTGATTATAATTTCTCTCATTGTCTTCACCATTTTTCCTTAATCTGATATAATTATATCAAAACATTTAGAAAATATGAAAAGAGGAATAATTTGAGAAATTTTAATAAACTTTCACTATTTTTAATGAAAGTTCTAGAAATATTTTTATTGGTTCTTTTCTTTGTATTATTAGTATTTATAGTAAAGTGGAGAATCGACCACTTATATGCAAATTCAATAAATAATGGCGAGGTCGATTTTAAAATCAAAGATGAATTTATTAAAACAAAAACTGAGATACTTGGATTAATGGGTAAAACTGACGAAGAATATAAAATACCAGTAGTAAAAGAAAGAGAAATAGAACCAAATAAAAAAGAAAGCATAATAATTAATGTACCTGCAAATACAGATAAAGATTCACTTGGTGAAATATTGATGAGTAAAAATCTAATTGCAGACATAAATGAATACAATAGATTAGTTGACGATATGGGCATAGCAGAAAAAATCTTGCCTGGTCACTATGAGATTAAAGAAGGAATGAAAGTAAAAGAAATATTGTCAGATATATCGGGCAATGTTCTTCACGAATATAAATTTAATATAAGCGAAGGAGCATCTGCAGCAGATGTAGGCAACATGCTAGAAGATATAGGTATGATAGAATCATCTTACGCTTTTGTAGAAAAGTGTAAAGAAATGAACAAAACACAGTTCGTACCAGGAGAACATCATGTAACAATGCCACTAAAAGTAGCCAAAATAATAGAACAGATTACAGTATAAAAAGTCGCAAAAAAGCGACTTTTTTTGATTACCTAATTATAAATAAAGTTTTCTTTCACTCTAAATGACAGTTGCTGGGGTTGTCGTTGCCCTTTCCAATGTCATCTCGACTAAGAAGCGTTGCGAACGCATAAAGAGTCTTGCATGTAGTGGGAAAAATATGTAATGGCAAAATAGAAAATGTAATATTAAAAATAAGAAAAAGACTTCTACATTATATCTACAGAACAACTCCTCTACAGGCAGATTCCTCGACTTGCTATGCTCACTCGGAATGACATTAATAGGGTTGTCGTAGTCTTTTCCAGTGTCATCTCGACTAAAAAGCGTTGCGAACTCATAAAGATTCTTGCATCTGACGGGGAGATTTTGTTTAGGTAAAAAAAGAAATGTAATGGAAAATATAGTAAAAAAGACTTCTATTTATTTGAAATGGAAACATTGCTAAGAAGTATAAAAAAAGACTCTTTTATATAATAAAATATTACATCTTAAAGAGTCTTTAAAATAATAGGCTTAAAATAATTTAATTAATCATTAGAAATTTTAACTAAAAGAAATTGCTCCTGATATACTCGCTCCAGCTTGTTTTATAAAATATGCAATTATAATGCTTCCAATTATTATTGCTGCTGCGATTATATATGCTGATTTATTATCCATGACATCCTCCTAATTATAATACTTTCTTATATCTTACCATATCTTCCACAACTTTTTTAAATATTTGAATTGCTTCTTTTAATTCTTTGTCCTTCATATTCCCATATCCTATTATTATTCTTGGATATTTATATTTTACTTCTCCTTCATAATATTTTGCTAGTCCTTCTACATATATATTTTGTTGTTTCATTTTTTTTATGATTTCTTGTTCTTTTATTTCTGCTTTTATCTCTTATTTTATAAAGTCGACTAAAAAGCGGTAGCGAACGCATAAAGAGTCTTGTCTGCAGTGGGAAGAATTTGTAACCATGAGATAGAAAAAGTATTTCTAAAAATATCAAAAGAACGTGAAAAGCAAAAGTCGAAAAAGATTTTTAACTGTTAGAGCGATAGCGAGTTTTAAAAATCCGACTTTTTGCGAAGTAAAAGAAAAATTAAAGAGGTAACAAAATATATCGACGAAGGCGTTGGGGCTTGGTTGGGAGCTCGAGGGAAAGGAAAGGGGTGCTCGCAGCGAACGCGGAATGCCCCCAATCCTACCCTCGAAAGAGGAAATGAAATTGTTAGTGTAATAATTTTTATTAGAAATTATTAGAAAAGTTTTCTATTTATTCCTACAGAACTACCCCTTTACCAGGAGATTCCTCACTCTTCGAGTACACGGCGATTACAGAAAATTCTTACGAATTTTATTCCACTCGGAATGACAGTTGTAGAGGTTGCCGTAGTCTGTAGGCTTTAATTCTTGACAATTATTCTTTTATGTATTCTAATAACAATAGAAAAACTGATAAAAAGTATAAAAAAGACTCTCTGACATAATATAATCTTACATCTCAAAGAGTCTTTAAAATAATAGGCTTAAAATAATTTAATTTTAAATTAATTTTATATATTCTATGCTTACTTTAGGAAAATCGCACCACTTATGCCAGCACCTTCTCTTGCTATAAAAAATGCAATTATAATACTTCCAACTATTATTGCTGCTGCGATTATATATGCTGATTTATTATCCATGACATCCTCCTAATTATAATACTTTCTTATATCTTACCATATCTTCCACAACTTTTTTAAATATTTGAATTGCTTCTTTTAATTCTTTGTCCTTCATATTCCCATATCCTATTATTATTCTCGGATATTTATATTTTACTTCTCCTTCGTAATATTTTGCCAATCCCTCTACATATATATTTTGTTGTTTCATTTTTTTTATGATTTCTTGTTCTTTTATTTCTGTTTTTATTTCCAATATGAAATGCATTCCTGCTTTTTTATCTCTTATTTTATAAAGTTCATTATTTTCAAAAAAGCTAATGGTAAATTTCCTCTTGTCGTCATATTTTCTTCTCATTCTATTTAAATGTTTTTCAAAGTAACCTTCGTCTATATATTTTGAGAGCGATAGTTGAACTATATTTGGCACAGGGCAATTATAAAATGGCTTGATGCTCTCATATTTTTGCAATAATTTTTTTGGTAGAACCATAAAGCTAACTCTTAGTGTGGGTGATATTGATTTTGAAAAATTAGATATATAAACTACTCTATCTGGTTTATCAAGGCTTTTTAGTGCTGGTATTGGCCTTCCGTAGTATTTAAATTCACTGTCGTAATCATCTTCTAATATATATCCATTTATTTTTTGTACATAATTTAATAATTCTACTCTTCTGCCAATGGGCATTATATTTCCTGTTGGAAATTGATGTGATGGTGTGATTAAAAAGGCATTTATTTCCCTATTTTCTATGATTATGCCATCTGAGTCTATATTTTGAAATACATATTTTTTGTTATTCATTTCAAATAAATTCTTTAAATCTCTGTATCCTGGATTTTCTAGTCCAAAAACTGTATCTTGTGGCATTATATAAAATAGTATTTGAAATAAATATTCTATTCCTGAGCTTATGATAATTGATTCTTCTGCTACATCAACATTTCTTGCTGATTTTAAATAATTTTTTATTGAATGTCTTAGACATTGTAATCCTTTTATATCTCTTTTTGACAGTTCTTCTTTTTCTAATAATGATTCATTTAAAACTTTTTTGTAATTAGTGTTAGGAAAAGAAAAGTTAGCATTTTTATTCAAATCAAAATTATATTTTGACACAATCTTTTTGTCTTTTTTTACTATAGTGTCATTATTTTTGATATTTAAAATATTTTCAACTGGACTCACAAAATATCCTATTCGCTCTTTGGAATAAATATATCCTTCATCTATTAGATTTTCGTAGGCTTTAATTACTGTATTAATTGAAATTCCTAGATGAGTTGCCAAATTTCTTTTAGATGGCAATAATGTGTCTCTTTCTAAACTTCCCGATATTATTTCTTTTTTTATGTATTCATAGAGTTGCACAAAAAGTGATTCTTTTTCATTAAAATTTAAACTTATCAACTGGTACCTCCAAATATTATACATTTGATACTTTTAATGATACCAGATAACAGATATAATTTCTTTAATAAATTAATTTAATAAGGAGCAGATTATGAATACTAGATTTACAGAAATCACAAACTCACTCAAAGGTGGAGTAATAATGGATGTCACTAATCCAGAGCAAGCTCGCATTGCTGAAAGTGCAGGTGCTGTGGCTGTGATGGCTCTTGAAAGAATTCCAGCTGATATTAGAGCTGCTGGCGGAATTTCAAGAATGAGCGATCCAAAAATGATAAAAGAAATAATAAATGCAGTCCAAATTCCTGTTATGGCAAAGGTTAGAATAGGTCATTTTGTTGAAGCTTCTATCCTTGAATCTATTGGAATAGACTATATTGATGAATCTGAGGTTCTAACTCCTGCTGACAATTCTTACCATATAGACAAAAATAATTTTAACACTCCTTTTGTATGTGGTGCTAGAAATTTATCTGAAGCGTTGAGAAGAATCGAAGAAGGTGCTTCTATGATAAGAACTAAGGGCGAAGCTGGTACTGGGGATGTATCACAAGCTGTTAATCATATGCGTGAAATAATGGAAGGCATTGCTAATATCTCTAACCGCCGAGAAGATGAATTATATTATTTGGCAAAAGAAATGGGAGTATCATACGATTTGTTGAAATATGTGAGAGAAAACAAAAAACTTCCTGTGCTTAACTTCTCTGCTGGTGGAGTTGCTACTCCTGCTGATGCTGCACTTATGAGACGATTAGGTGCAGAGGGTGTATTCGTAGGTTCAGGTATTTTTAAATCTACAAACCCAGAAAAGAGAGCGATTGCCATAGTTAAATCCGCTGAAAATTATTTAGATAATGACATCATTGCCAATGTTTCAGAAGATATTGGAGAAGCAATGGTGGGTATAAATGAAGATGAGATAAAGGTAATTATGGCTAATAGATAAAAATTTTAATTATATAATCTGCAATTATTTAGAATTTAACCCACACTTTTTCTGAATTGTTGCTTATTATAAATAAACGCTCCTATTTTTTAATACACAATAGGAGCGTTATTATTTTTATATTTAATATTATATTTATTTTGACTTTTTTCTAAAATGTTGATTACCACAATTAACAGAAAACTCATTATTAAAAATAATTGCCAAATATTTATTTCAATATCTAAATTATCTGGCAAATGAGATAAATAACCATAATTGCCTCCTGTCATTGCATTTACAAATAATATTATAATATTCATTGTCAGTGTTATCTTTATAATATTGTTTAATTTCAGTTTTGTATCAAAATTTATTATTATAATACCAGCTATTACTAGCAATAAATGTGTGTCAATGTAAGTTATATTTGTCACATGAGGCCATAAAAATCTAGATGGGTCTGGAAAACTAACAGCAATTATCGATCCAATTATACCAAGCCATGCAAAATATTTTGCCAACTCGTTTTTATTTTTAAAATAAAATATAGCCATAGAAATTGCTGCGATTCTACAGTGATAAAAAGGTAATCCCTCTATTAGAAATAATTTATCATTTCCTGCATACCAACAAAATAAAATAAGTTGCAATAATATCAATCCTAATAATGAAATCTTTAATAATACCTTGCTATTCTTCCATCTTGTGGCGAAAAAAACAGAAAATAAAACCAAAACTCGTATTAAATTGATATTTAAATTGGTCTGATTATCCCCTATATATCTAAAAAAATAGTTCATGTACACTTCCTATATAAAAAATTATTTTTACATAGCATATCACAATATTAATATAATTTACAATATATTTTTGATGCTACTAAAATTTTTAAGCTCTTTTATCATATCATCAGCTGGATCTAATATATCTAAACTTGTGTATTTTGATATTTCTTCTTTTACATATGGAAAATGAGTACAACCTAATATAATTTTATCGATTTTATTACTTGCAATATTTACTCCTTCAAAAAATTTAAAGAGTGATTTTAAACCTAGTTTTTGCACTATTAGCTCAGGTTTATTCTTAGCTTCTATTTCCAATACAATTGGCAAAAATCCAATTGTAATAAGATTTAAATTATTATTTACACCCTTTAGCACCTTTTCTATACCATAAACAGACTGTGAATTAGCTCCAATTATTGCTAAATTATTATAATTTTGAGCATAATTTTTATAAATCTCTAAAGGTGTAATAATTTTAAAATCTTTATCTTTCTCAATTTTCTTATAATTTATAGCGGTTGAAAGAGAATTACAATAAATAAAAAGTGCTTTTGCACCTTTTGTTTTTGCATCATCAATTATTTCACAAATCTTATTTTCTAAAACTTCTTTACCTAAAAATTGTAATCGATCTTGTTCTTTAGGAGAACTTGCTACTGGATAAGATATTGTCTCAAAATAGTTTTGTTCTAATAATATTTTTCCTAATTCTGTATCCACTGGTGTACCTGCAGTTACTGCTACTTGCATACTAGTACCTCCTTTTATAAAAATCTTTCTTTAGTAATACCCTATACCATTAAACGCAACACATATATATTAAGTTTTATAAACTGATTTGGGTGGTATATTTAATAATAGTAGCAATTAATTGCAAGGAGGAAAATTATGAATATTAAAAAAGTAGTCGTATGTGGAGGCGGTGTGTTAGGTTCACAAATAGCTTTTCAATCACAATTTAGTGGTTTCGATACTACTATATGGCTGCGTAGCGAAGGCTCAATTGGAAGAACCAAGCCCAAACTTATACATGTTAAAGAAAATTATATGAAAACTATAGAAAAAATGAACGAAACTCATACCCCCATGGATTTTGCAAGAGGTATAGCTGATAGTTATGAGAACTTTGATTATGAAAAATCTCTTGAAAAAGTAAAAGAAGCTTATGAAAATCTAAAAATTGAACTAGATATGGAAAAAGCTGTAGAAGATGCAGATATTGTAATTGAAGCGATGAGCGAAGATTTAAATGCAAAAATAGAATTTTATAAAAAATTGGCACCATTTTTACCCGAAAAAACAATTTTATGTACTAATTCTTCTTCTTTATTGCCATCTTCTTTTATGGAATATACAGGTAGACCCGAAAAGTTTTTGGCACTTCATTTTGCAAATGAAATTCACAAGCATAATACGGCAGAAGTCATGATGACTTCAAAAACTGATCCCGAAGTTTTTGATGCAGTAGTTCAATTTGCTAGAGATATAAAAATGATTCCTCTACAACTTAAAAAAGAGCAACCTGGATATTTATTAAATTCAATGCTTATTCCTTTTTTATTTGCAGGTTTTGATTTGTATGTAAATGGGATATCTACTCCAAATGATATAGATGCTGCATGGAAATATGGCACAGGTGCTATAAAAGGTCCTTTTGAAATTTTTGATATAGTGGGACTCAAAACAGCTTATGAAATTGTGAATGCATTAGCTGTTCGTTTTGGTGAAAGTGGACCGTATAATTACAAAGGTCAAGCTCAAATACTTGCACAAAAAATTGAAGAAGGTAAAATTGGATTGATGGCTGGAGAAGGCTTTTACAAATACGACAAAGAAGGAAATAAAATCAATTAATTTTATGTAGAATTATTGCATTCTAATTATTAATAGAAAATAAAAATTAAGATATTATTAAATAATGAGAGTGTATACAAAGTTCAATAGATTTCATCTCACTACAGAAATTGGAAGTTCATACTTTTACAATCTTAATATCACAAACTCGCTTACGCTCAACAGTATGATTTTCGGGCGATTTGATTCAAGTTGAACTTTCTACAATTTTTCACATGGGATGAGATTTCTTTAAAGCTTTGTTACTTTGTCATCATTCAGGATACTATAAAAATAGGGTTTTATAAATGAAACCCTATTTTTTTATTTCTTTCAATTCTCATTTTAAGCGAACATGGCGCTCCGTCGTGTGCTCGAATATTGAGAAGTCTGCTTGTATAGGGGCTGTTCTGTAAAAATAAATATAAGTCTTTTTCTTATTATTTGACTACATTTTCTAATTAATCTACAAATTCACTTGACTACAGACAGACTCTTTATGCGTTCGCTCTGCTCACTTAGTCGAGATGACAGTGTGGAAAGACTACGACAAGCCTCGGAACTGTCATTCCGAGTGAAAGAAAATTCTTACGAATTTTCTGGAATCGAGGAATCTGCCTGTAGAGGGGTTGTTCTGTAAAAATAAATATAAGTTTTTTTCTTATTATTTGACTACATTTTCTATTCTTATTTCGAAGGAAGGAAAGTGGGCATTCCGCTTTCGCTGCGAGGCCCCCTTTCCTTCCTTCGAGCTACCAACCAAACCCCCACGCCTTTTTTAGACAAAGTTTTACCTCTTTAGTTTTTCTTTTCCTCGCAAAAAGTCGGATTTTTAAAACTCGCTATCGCTCGAACAGTTAAAAATCTTTTTCGACTTTTTGCTATACTTGTTCGTGGTTTGGGTGCTTGAATACCTTTTTGTTTAAAATAAAAAGAAAAACTATCAAGAAATGAAATGTATATGCAGTTACAAACTTTCAAACTGTCATTCCGAGTGAAAGAAAATTCGTAAGAATTTTCTGGAATCGAGGAATCTGCCTGTAGAGGGGTTGTTCTGTAAAAATAAATATAAGTTTTTTTCTTATTATTTAACTACATTTTCTATTCTTATTTCGAAGGAAGGAAAGGGGGCATTCCGCTTTCGCTGCGAGGCCCCCTTTCCTTTCCTTCGAGCTTCCAACCAAACCCCCACGCCTTTTTTAGACTAAGTTTTTACCTCTCTAGTTTTTCTTTACCTCGCAAAAAGTCGGATTTTTAAAACTCGCTATAGCTCAAACAGTTAAAAATCATTTTCGACTTTTTGCTGTACTTGTTCGTGGTTTAGGTGCTTGAATACTTTTTTATTTAAAACTTTACAAATTCTCTCCACCACATGCAGATCCTTCGACTTCAGAAATCTTGTCAGATTTCTTTCGCTCAGGATGACATGGGAGGGAAAAAGTTCTCTCCATTAAATGCAAGACTCTCCATGCGTTCGCAACGCTTTTTAGTCGAAATCACATTTGAAGATACGTTGAAAGCCTCGTCAACTGCCATTCCGAGAGAGCAAGGTAAGTCGAGGAATCTACCTCTATAGGGGTTGTTCTATAGAATTAATTAAAAGTCCTTAATTTTTTTATAAAGAGGTTCTAGATATTTTTCATCAGTCCAATCCAATTTTTTATCTTTATTATCAAGTAAATCCTTGCTCCATTTATCAAGGCTATCATAAGGCTTCTTCTCTACTGATTTTATTAGAGCCTTGCACATAATTTTATCTACAAAATTCATTGACTCTAAATCCCAAGCTCCTCGACAGTAAAATAGTGGTATATCAGATAGTTTTCCTGGCAAGTTATGCTTTTTAACTTCTTTTAAACTTTTTTCATCCTCGCTTGCTGATGCTCCAACTGCAAACACTAATATTTTTTTATCAAATAAGTTATCATAAAATTTTTGAAGAATTTTAATGCCTTTTATTCCACCTGCATAAAGTCCTCCACCAAAAATAATTACATCATATTCTTTTAAATCCTGTAATTTAACATCACTATCACTTATAGTATCAAATGAATATTTTTCACCAATCCAGTTTGCATACTTTAATGTAGAACCATATTTTGAACCATAGACTACAATACCCTTCATGTTTTCCTCCAAATTACCAAATCAATAAAATATTTAATAATAAACTTCCAATCTTCATTATTTTATCATAAATTGTTTATATTATTTCCTATCTCAAAAATAATTTATTTCCACTTCTAATAAAAATATTATATTTTACATAGTGCTTGGCATTCTAAGAGCTTGCGATAATCTATAAAGAAGTTAATTATAAAAAAGCTGATAGCTATTGCGAAAACAAGCTATCAGCCAAAATTTAACTAATGAAAACAATTTTAATATTCAATTTTATCCAAAATACCTTTAAAATATGCAATAGCTATTCCATAATTTGTTATGGGAACTCCCAATTCTTTAGCTTTTTCTATTCTAGTATTTATATTTTTAGAATTAAGCATGCATCCTCCACATTGAATAATTACATCATATTCTGAAATATTATCAGGAAATGCAAATCCACTATTTACATCAATCAAAATATTTGGATTTATGGTATTTTTAATTAATTTTGGAATTTTAATTCTTCCTATATCTTCCTCTGCAGGTGCATGAGTACAACATTCTGCTATTAAAACTTTTGAACCACTTTTTAAATTTTTAAGTGCTTCGACTCCCCTTAAATATTCATCTATATCACCTTTTAATTTTGCAAAAAGTACTGAAAAAGAAGTTAACCTACTATCAAGAGGTTTTTTGTTGTAAACTTCAAGAAAAACCGAAGAATCAGCAACTATTAAATCTGGTGATTTATTGACTAATTTCAAAACATCTTGCAATTCCTCAAGTTTTACCATGCTGACAATTGCATTTTTATCCAAAAGTTCTCTTATAGATTGAACTTGAGGTAAAATCAACCTATTTTTTGGAGCAGCTATATCTTGTGGTATCACAAGTAGTACATAATTTTTTTCACTTACTAAGCCGTCAAATAGTTTATCATTTACTCTTGGAGCAAATTTCAAAAGATTTTCAAGGAGTAATTCCATTCCCATTTTATTTTTTGCCGAAACTTCTATAACTTTTTCATCTATAAATTGGTTCTTTATGTTAAAAATTTGCTCTTCTGTTAATTTATCGACCTTATTTATTACAATAATTTTTGGAGTATTATCTAATTTATTTAATAATTCTTTTTCTGAATATACTTTTTCATCAGATACCACAATTACTGCAATGTCTGTTTTATCAATCACTTCATTTGTCTTTTTAAGTCTTTCTACTCCAAGCTCTGTTTCATCTGATATGCCTGGTGTATCCATTAAAAGTACAGGCCCCAAATTTTTTAGTTCCATGGATTTATATACAGGATCAGTTGTAGTCCCTTTAATATCAGATACAATTGAAATTTCTCTATTGGCAAAAGCGTTTATTAAAGAGCTTTTACCTGCGTTGACCTTGCCAAAAAATCCAATATGAATTCTATTTCCAGAATTTGTTTTGTTTAAATCCATCAGAATCTAAAGTCTCTCTTTCCTACTTTTTCCATATCTTCAATGTACTCACTTGCTTTTTCTTTTACTCTTTGGTTAGGTATTTTCTTTAGTTCTTCATCAATTAATTTTTGTCCCAATTTTTTAGAAAAATCAGAACCATAATCTAATAAATATTCTTTTAAAGTCATGAGGGCATTAGGTTGGCAGCAATTTAAAATTTGACCTGACTTACAAAGTTGCATAAATCTATCTCCAGTTCTACCTTCTCTATAACATGCAGTACAAAAACTTGGGATATATCCAAGTTCAATGAGCCAATCAACTATTTCTTCGAGAGTTCTATTGTCTGATAAGTCGAACTGAGCAGAATTATCCTCTTTTTTTTCTTCCTGTGCATATCCTCCAACAGAGGTTCTTGACCCTCCAGATATTTGGCTAACTCCAAGTTCTAATGCTCTTTCTCGCACCTCTTTAGATTCTCTAGTTGAAATTATCATACCAGTATATGGGACAGAAATTCTAATCATTGCAATAATTTTTTCAAATATATCATCTGCAAGTTGATTTTTAAAATCTTCAGGGTCAATATCATCTCCCGGTTGAATTCTTGGAACAGAAATAGTGTGAGGTCCTACTCCAAATTTTTCTTCTAAATGTTCTGCATGCATTAAAAGTCCAATAAATTCATACATATATGTCTCAAGTCCAAAAAGAACACCTATACCTACATCGTCAATTCCTGCTTGCATAGCCCTATCCATAGCTTCTGTATGATAATCGTAATTATGTTTTGGGCCTGTTGGATGAAGTTCTTCGTAAGATTTTTTATTATACGTTTCTTGAAAAAGTATATAAGTGCCTATGCCTGCATCTTTTAATTTTTTATAATTCTCAACAGTTGTAGCAGCAATATTTACATTAGCCCTTCTTATTTGTCCATTCTCGTGCTTAATTGAATAAATAGTCTTTATAGATTCAAGTACATATTCAATAGGATTATTAATTGGATCTTCTCCTAATTCTAGAGCCAATCTTTTGTGCCCCATGTCTTGAAGTGCAATTACTTCTTTTTTTATTTCATCTTGAGTTAGTTTCTTTCTGCGAATATTTTGATTTTGTGAATGGTAAGGGCAATAAACACATCCATTCACACAATAATTAGATAAGTATAATGGTGCAAAAAGTACAATCCTAGAACCATAATGATCTTCTTTTATTTTTTTAGCTAACGAAAAAATTGATGAATTTATTTCTTCATCATCTGTCAGCAAAAGTAAAATAGCCTCTCTGTGACTAAGTCCTTTTTCGAGCTTTGCTTTTTCCAATACTTTTTTTAAAAGTATTTTATTATCTTTGTTTTGGTGAGCATACTCTATACTTTTTAAGATTTCCTCATGATTTATAAATTCTTCTGCTTTTGATGACGCTTTATTATACATTTTACTTCCTTCTTCCTTAATAATCTCCTCTGTCAAGGGAAATTTCATATCCTATCCTTTTTAGTTTATCATTTAAATTAAGAAAATGATCTTTGTTTTCCATTTCTGTACCAATTTTATTGTCATATAATTTATAATTTTGCCTTAATTTAACATCTCCCACATTAGGCATCAAGACATTACATCCTGCCAATATACCTCTTTCTCTACCAAAATCATCAATGCTACCTAGAGCTGTAGTCGCTGGCAATAATATTTTTTCATCAGCAATTCTCACGATAGATAAAATTTTCAGCACATCAGAAACCTTTCCATGAGGATAATCTCTAAAAGGTGTGTCTTTATGTGGAATAAATGGCCCCAGTCCCACCATATGTGGCTTTAATTTTAAAATTAAAAGTAAATCTTTATAAATATTTACAAGATTCTGATGTGGAGAGCCAATCATCATTCCACATCCAGTTTGATACCCTAGTTTTTTTAACTCAAATAGTTTATTAATCCTTGTCTCAAAACTCATTTTTGAAGGATGTAGTTTTTTATAATGCTCTCTATCATAAGTTTCATGACGCAACAAAAATCTATTAGCACCAAGTTTTTTTAGCCCTTCTAAGTCCTCGTAACTCCTCTCTCCAACAGATAGTGTTACTGCAACATCATATTTTGATTTAATATCTCTTAAAATTTCTCCAAAATAGTCTAATGTATAAAAATCATCTTCGCCACCTTGAAGCACTATAGTTTTTATACCAAAAGAATATACATTTTCAACTCTTCTCAAAATTTTTTCTTTTGAAAGTCTAACTCTTTTCATGTTTTTATTGCCATTTCTAAGGCCACAATAATAGCAATTATTTTTACAAAAAGTACTAATTTCTATTAAACCTCTTATGTAAATTTTATTACCAAAATTTTTCAAGGTCAACTCTCTTGCATATTTATTTAAATCTTCATAATTTTCTAGTTCCATCAAAAATTTAAAATCTTCAAAGGAAATATTTTTAGTTTCATAAAATTTATCACATATATTTATTGTTTTGTTCATAAAAAATCCTATCTTAGTTAAAAAGTTCACAATCTATTATAATACTTACAAATTTATTATCAAGTATAGTTATTTGATGTAGTTAAAATATATAGTTTTTTGTATTTTATTGTGTTTTAAAGTACAATATTATTGGCTATATTTTTAAAAATATTTACAACTTAAATATTAACACGAATTGACAAATATTTAAAATAATTATATGGAATGATTTAATAGTGAAAAATAAATCAATATCGAATATTAACAAAAATACAATGACAGAAGGAAGCATTTGGAAGACAATTTTACTGTTCTCTATTCCACTTGTTTTTGGAAATTTACTCCAACAAACTTATAATACCGTAGATTCGATAATTGTAGGTAATTATGTAGGTAGTCATGCTCTGGCAGCGGTGGGCTCAAGCACAGCTTTAATTAATCTACTAATATCATTTAGTCAAGGTATTGCTGTTGGCTCAGGAATAATAGTTGCACAATCTATAGGAGCAGATAAACAAAAAGATATACGTGTTTCAGTGCACACTTCACTGGCAATTGCAATCATACTCGGCCTTTTAATCTCAGTACTGGGATATATATTTGCTCCATGGCTTTTAAAAAGCATGAACACACCGCCCGAAGTGATGAAGGAATCAATTACTTATCTTAGGATTTTTTCTTTTGGTCTAATATTTAATATCATTTATAATATGGAAGCTGGAATACTTAATGCTGTGGGCAATTCAAAAAGGTCACTTTTATACCTCGCAATAGCTTCCTTTGCAAATATTATACTCGACCTAATATTTATTAAGAGTTTTAAATTTGGCGTAAGCGGTGCAGCTATGGCGACAAATATAAGTCAAGCAATATCTTCAATACTTGCACTTTTATTTTTGATGAGAGTTCCAGAAATTTACAAGGTGAGAGTTTCAAAAATCAAAATACACAAAAAAATGGCAACTAGAATAATTAGTATCGGCATTCCTACAGCTATCCAAAATACTGTAATATCTTTATCAAATGTCATCATGCAATCTAGTGTAAATGTTTTTGGTGCATTTCCCATGGCTGGTTTTGGTGCATTCATGAAGATAGATGGATTTAATATATTGCCTGTTATGAGTCTGAGTATGGCAATAACCACATTTGCAGGCCAAAACTATGGAGCAGGAAAAATAAAACGTGTAAAAAAAGGAATGTGGACTACACTCGTCATGAGTCTTATTTATACAATAATAACAGGAACACTTTTATATACATTTGCACCAAATGTAATAGCTCTTTTTACAAATGAAATAAAAGTTATAGAGGCAGGAGTGCTCGCCACTAAGTTTTTCTGTCCATTTTATTTTTTGTTAGCCATCATGCATTCTTTGGCGGGAACAGTAAGAGGTACAGGGAAAACTGTGCCGCCCATGATAATACTTCTGGTGTCGCTTTGTGCTTTTAGAATATTAGCTGTTAAACTCATAATACCTCATTACAATACGATTAGAAATGTATATATGCTCTATCCAATTTCTTGGGTTATAGGAGCAGTTTTGATGGTTATATACACAATTAAAGCAGATTGGATTAGTGACGAAAAAGCTAAAAACATTGCCCAAGACTTATAAGTCTTTAGGCAATGTTTATTTTTTTAATATATATTTTAAAAATTTTAAACTTATGTTAAAATTACAATTTTCCCAAAAAAATTTATCAATTTATTTTATACTCCCATTATAATGTATGCCAATAGAATTTTCCACAATTGCATATAAAAAACCCTCTTAACTAATATCTTAGTAAAAAGGGTATAAAAATATTTTTATTCTTCTTTAAAACCTTCGTATAAATTTCCTTCTGCTTCATCAATATATTTTTGTGCATTTATTGAAGCTATAGCTCCATCTCCTGCCGCATTTATAATTTGGCGAACAGTCTTTTGTCTTATGTCTCCTGCAGCAAATACTCCTGGTAGGTTTGTTCTCATTTCATCATCGGTTATTATATACTTTTCATCAGAGATATTAATTTGATCTTTATATATATCTGTATTTGGCACATAACCTATAAAAACAAAAATACCAAAAGGATTATCTGATTTGATAGATTTTACTTCGCCGGTTTGATTATTCTTGAGAATCATTTCATCGACAATTTTTTCGCCTTTGATTTCCACGACTTCACTATTCCAAATAAATTCAATTCTGTCATTGTTAAAAGCCTTCTCTTGTAAATCTTTTGACGCTCTTAATTCATCTCTTCTGTGAACAATGTAAACTTTTTTTGCAAAGTTTATGATAAAAAGTGCTTCTTGTACAGCAGAATCTCCACCGCCGATTACATATACATCTTGTCCTTCATAAAATGCAGCATCACAAAGAGAACAATAACTTACACCTCTGCCTTTAAACTCTTTTTCACCTGGAGCTCCAATAGGACGTGGATTAGCACCTGTAGCAATAATAACTGCCTTAGCCTCATATTCGTCCATAAATCCTTTAATTTTTTTGACTTCGCCAGTTAAATCTACCGAATCAACTTCATCCATTACGATTTTTGCACCAAACTTTTTAGCTTGGTCAGCCATTTTTTTTCCTAAATCTGTTCCGTCTATTTTATCAATTCCAGGATAATTTTCAATACCAGTTGTTTCTGTAACTTGTCCGCCTTCAATACCTTTTTCTATGATTAAAGTGTCCTTTTTTGCTCTTGCAGCATATAGTCCTGCTGTAAGGCCTGCAGGTCCACCCCCAATTATTATAATATCATACATGGTATACCTCCATTCTACATTATTATACCCATAATTTTCATATAACAACAAATCTAAATTTCTAATATTTTCAATTATATTTTATAGTAAAAATAATAATTTTTCAAAATATATAATATTTCATATCTTAAATAATAAACATTTTTCAAAATTTTCTGTATAATGTAATTGGTGATATTATGAATTTTAATCTAAATTTGAGCGACGCTAATTTCTTGATAATAAATATTTTTGCCGCATTAATGGGCTTATATTTTATTATAAAAAATAAAGAAAAATTAAAAACTCAACGTAATCTCAGCCCTACTAAACTCAATTTCTATGAGAAAAGTTATTTTTATAAAGGTGCCAACTACATACACAATACTATAATTGCAATGCTATTATACTTAAAAAATAAAGGTGCGATTACTATAGAAAAAACTACTTATAAAAATAGAAAAGGTGAGAATATTTTAAATTATATTTTCACTAAAAGAGATTTCAGTAATTTGGATAGTGCTGAACAAAAGCTATTAGATATATTCTTTTCCTTTAGTGATGATGATAAAATATCTTCTCGCAAATTAAATAAGTTAAGAAAAGATGCTCCCGATGATTATAATAGAAAATTTTATAATTTGATAGAATATTTTGAAAATCATTTTGAAAATTTAGGTCTCAAAAAAAATACTTCTTCCTCAAACAAGATTTTAATTTATTTCTTGGGATTTTTCATCTTATTTGGTATAGGCCTTGTTTTTGTCGCTAATGGCCATTACTATGGGTTTATAAATATGATTCTCAGTTTAGTATTTTTCGGTTTGTCAATTTCAAGCGTAGCAGAGCTGCCTCCTATGGGAAAGAAACAATTTGAAGAACTTTCAATACTTGAAAAAAATCTAAAAAAATTAAATATTACAACCGAAGACCCCACATTGGTTGCCATTGGATTTGGACTCAAATATGAAAACATAATAGCTATCAGAGAAAAGAATAATGATGATTATGATATATACTTTGATGAAAATATTTCTGAATTTCAAAAAGTGATAAAAACTGCTCTAGTTGGGAATTCTTTTTTAGTTAGATGAAACTAATTTATAATTGATTAATTTTAATACAATATGTAAAGGTGGTTAAAACAATATATTAACCACCTTTTTATTAGAATTCACAGATAATAATTTTACCTGCTCCACTTAATTCAATTTTTTCATCTTCTAAAAACACAGCAGAAAATGCTTCAAATTTTTCTCCATCAAGTTCTAAATCTGAATCAAAGTTAAATATAACTGCTCTTTTATCCGCCTTAAATTCAAAATCATTGATATTAAGCGAATACATCTTAGCATCTAAACCCTTCTTATAAATCAAATTAAAATCTCTTACTTCTCCTGAACTTTCTGTTTCATCATCGCCATTAAAATAAAGCACTTCATAAGGTTTTAATATGAACTTATTATTTCCAGTTTTTATTTTCATGTCGTTGTCAAGAGGGGCAATATATCTATTAAAACCTCTATAAGGTGTGTAAATAGACACTTCATCAAGACAAGTTGCAGTAGATATTCTAAAATCAAAGTTTTTTTCCGATACTGTTGCAGTTTCGGGATAAATAAAAACCTCCGTTGTCACTCCTGCTGACCATTTTGAATCTTTAAATTCATCTTTTTTTATTAATTTCATTTAACCCTCCAACAAATCTTTTAACTTTCCAGTGACTTTATATTTTTGAGCTTTCACTTCTCCTAAATTTTTAGCTCCCAACAATAGCATAATCATTTTTGTTTTGTAAATTAAATTGCTAATATATTCAAGAGTATAATCATATCCTCCATGAATAATATAGGAAAGTATTTCACCACTAATTGCTGTCATATCTGCACCAATTACTAAACTTTTAATTATATCAGATGCTGTCTTTACCCCACCTGAAGATATAATTTCCAAATCATTTAATCCAAGTTTTTTGGCTTCAATTACAGATAATGCCGTTGGTATTCCCCAAGAATATAGTTCTGATAAATCATTATCTACATTTCTAAGATTTTCTATTTCAATAAAATTTGTTCCACCACTGCCAGATACATCTACACTTCTAACTCCTATATTGTATAGAGTTTTGATTACATCTTTAGAAAGTCCAAATCCAACTTCTTTAACAATAACGGGAACATCCATATGTGCAACTATAAGGTCTATATTTTGTAAGATATTTCTAAATTTTCTATTGCCTTCAGGTTGGGCAAGCTCTTGAGCAGGATTTAGATGTATCTGAATGGCATCTGCACGCACCAAGTCCACTGCTCTTTTTGCCTCTTCTACAGTCGCTTCTCCACTTAAATTTGATAATACAATTCCATCTTTTATAATTTCTCTTACAATTTCAAAAGATTCTCTTGCATCTTCATCCTCTAAGGCAATTTTTTCACTCCCCACAGCCATGGGAATACGAAATTCATTAGCTACTCCTGCCAAATCTCTATTGATATCTTCTGAAAATTCATTGCCACCGGTCATTGCATTAATCATAAGCGGAAAATTAATTTTCTTATCTAAAAAAACCGTTGAAGTATCTATTTCTGAAAAGTCAATTTCAGGCAAAGAGTTGTTATATAGAAACACATCATCAAAGAGAGGATTTCCAACATAGCTTGTTCGCAAATAATTTTCGATATGTTCCTGTTTTCTATATTTTCTCATACAATTCTCTCCTAATATCTATTTAAAATATTGATAAATCTTATCCATACGAAATTATGATATCATTTAATTAATTCTTTTACAAGAATACATTTATTTAAAGAGGATTTTACCAATCTTTTTTCCACTATGTCTTATTTTTTCGTCTTTTATTTCAATAAAATCATCTTCTACTATTTTTAAATTTTTATTTTTAAAATAATCTCGCTCTTCAGCACTTAAAAAAACAGGTTCTGATTCATCTTTATTATAATAATTTTCGTAAATTTTTGGTGGTACTTTTTTATTGTTTATATAGATTTCATCAATCATCATTGTACATGAATGTTTTACAATTGCCTCATAATGGTCTTTAATCGAATAACCAAGTGTCTCACCGCGTTGAGTCATTGCGTTTGCAATATAGACTACTTTGCCCCTAGTATTTATTAAAGCATCATTTATTCCATCTACTAATAAATTAGGTATAATTGATGTATAAAGTGAACCTGGCCCAATAACAACTATATCTGCATCTAAAATAGCACTGGCTGCATTGGGATTTGCTTTTGGAAAATGCGGTATCATGCTCATTTTCTCAATTTTGGTATTAAGCCTATAGCTCATTTTAGGAATATACGACTCACCAACTACCTTGTCTTTTGATTCAAATTCTGCTACTAAATGTGTTTGATCTAAGGTTACAGGAAGAACTTTCCCTGTAATATTAAATACAGTGCTCATCTCTATCAAAGCTTTGTCAAAAGAACCGTAGATATCTGTCATAGCTGCAATTAAAATATTACCTACATTTTGATTTTCCATGCTTCCTGACTTAAATCTATATCCCAATAAATTTTTAAGAGCTGAATCTGTATTAGAAAGTGCTGCCAAACAACTTCTCACATCTCCAGGTGGTAAAATATTTAATTCTTGTCTTAATATTCCACTGCCTCCTCCATCATCAGACATAGTGACAACAGCAGAAATCTCTTTTGTATAATATTTTAAACCTCTAAGCACAGAGGAAATTCCAGTTCCACCACCTAGGACAACTATTTTTTTGTCCATAATTTTTTCCTCACATCTCTATGAGTTGCATAACAAGAATTATATTCCTCTTTTAAAATTCTTCCGATTTCTTCGGCTATAGCTACCGAACGGTGATATCCTCCTGTACAGCCAAAACCTATACTTAAAATTCGTTTTTGTTCATTTATATAGTGTGGTATTAAAAAAAGTAAAAGGTCAATAATCTTGTCTATAAATTCTTGTGTAACTTCCCATTTTAGTACATAATCCCTGACATTTTCAGTAGTGCCATCATAATCTCTTAGTTCTTTTATATAGTATGGATTTGGCAAAAATCTAACATCAAAAACTATATCTGCATCTTGAAGTATGCCTTCTTTATATCCAAAACTTGTAATTTCTATTGTGAATTTATCTTTTGGTTTATATGATATTAATGCCAAAAGTTGTGTCCTCAAATTTCGAGTGGATAAATCTGTGGTATCTATGACAAAATCAGCTTTCGCTTTAATTTTCGCCAAAGTTTTCTCTTCATAGTTGTATCCATCAACTATTGATCTATTCATAGGATGAGGTCTTCTTAGTTCTTTGTATCTAGCAATAATTGTCTTTTGATCTGCAAAGATATAGAGAACTTTAAGATTAATAGACATGCCCTTTAAATCTTCGAGAGCTGTAAAAAAAGAATCAAAAAATTCTCCACTTCGAAGATCAATTACTGCCGCAACTTTATCAAAATTTTTACTCTTTGCATCAAGTGCCATCTCACAAAATTTAGGTAAAAGTGCTGGAGCTAAATTATCCATAGAGTAAAATCCTAAATCTTCAAACACATCCAAAGCAAAAGATTTTCCCGCTCCACTCATACCCGTTATTATAATAAGATCCATTTTATTCTCCAATTATCTTAACTTCTCTCTTAAGTTCCACTCCAAAATTATCTTTGACCACTTTTTGGACAATCTCTATAGTTTCCAAAATATCACTTGCACTGGCATTATCTTTATTTACTACAAAACCACAATGTTTTTCACTAATACCAGCCCCTTTATGGGTAAAGCCTCTTAGCCCAGAATCATCTATTAATTTCCCAGCAAAATAGCCCTCTGGTCTTTTAAATGTAGAACCAGCCGAAGGAAGTTCAAGTGGTTGTTTATCTGCTCTTCTTTTGTCAAACTCCTCATATTTCGCTTTTATGATTTTTTTATCGCCTGGCTTTAATTTATAGTAAGCCCCCAACACAATTAAATCTTCTTCTTGCACTAAAGAATGCCTATAACCAAAATTCATCTCTTCTACTGGTTTTTCTATTATTTCTAAATCGGAATTTAATAATCTAACTTTAGATACGACAAACTTAGTTTCTCCATCATAAGCTCCAGCATTCATGACAATAGCACCACCTACTGAGCCTGGTATACCATGTGCAAACTCCAATCCCTCTAAAGAATTGCCACAGGCAAATTCACTCAAATCTTTCATGCTTGCTCCTGCACCGGCATAAATTATATTTCCGTCCACAGATAAATCATTGAGTCTATCTTTTAACTTTATAATCACACCATCAAATCCATTGTCTTTTACTATGACATTAGTGGAGTTGCCAAGCACATAATATTTAATATCTTTTTCTTTCAGTAATTTTAGAATTTCAATTAGTGAATCTTCATCCTTAGGCATTACTAAGATATCCGCATTTCCTCCAACTTTGAAAGAAGTGTGGTTTTTCATGGGTTCATTGTAAAATACATCACCTAATCTATTATCTATTTTAAAATCCATTCTACACCTCATTATAATTATATCATTAATTCTATTTTTTATTTATAAGTCTGATATTTATTATACATTAATTAATAAATTTTAGATTTAATTTGGTGTTTTATCTATAGGCGTAATATTAAAATCTTTAAAACAGCACTCAACCTTAACAAAAATTAACTATATAATTCATACTAGAAAAGTAAAAATAAAATTAGCAATAGTTCTTGACCACTAGGTTAGGTAAGCTATTAATCTATTTTCTTAATTAAGTTATATAAGTCCACTTTTAAATATATGATATATAAAATACATTTTAAATCGAGTAGGGGCTAACCTGTAGCCCCTCTCACACCACCCGTACGTGCCGTTCGGCATACGGCGGTTCAATATTTCCTTGTATCATATTATATATTTCTGATGTATCTATTTAACTCTATTCTTTTTGTATCCGAACCTCGAGGACTGAATACGTCATTCCTTGTATTCCATCAAGTCATAGACCATCCTTTTCAAATATTACAATAAATATTGTTCCTCCCTTCGCTCCATCTCCATTACAGAAACTTCCTCGCTACTATGGATTCTGCTGACTTCTCATAGTTCGTTGTTACTACTGTATCGTCTATGAGACCTCACGGGATAAGTTCTAATACTTTCATCGTTTACTTGCAGAATCTACGCCTTGGGTTTACGGTTGTCTTTTGGGAATTTGCTATCTTATGCTAGCTCCCCCACCTGTTACACCTTGTATTCTGTTCCTGTTCGTCAAGCCACGATTTTGCTATTGCTTCTTCTCTCCCACATGTCACCATGTGAAACTTGCAAGTTGCTATGGGATTCGTCGACAACTACGCTCCTTGGGGAATTTCACCCCAGCATTAGAACATGCCGTCATACAAAAAAAATCTGCTGGAGAAAATCTCCAACAGATTATTAAAAATAAATTTATTGTCTATTACCTAATTGTTCATCAAGAAGATATAGTCCAGCCCAACTTTCGTTTACTCTTTCAAGTTTTTCAATTAAAGTTCTGAATGAATCTTCTTCTTCAACTTGTTCATCAATATACCATTGTAACATTGAAGTTGCCTTATGATCATTCTCTTTTACTGATAAATCATAAAGATCATTAATTCTTTTTGTAACTTCTTTTTCATGGTCTAGAGCATATTTAAATGTTTCTGTAAAGTTTCCAAACTCATCTTCTGGCTTTTCAAGAGCTGCAAGAACTGGTTTTTCATCTACAGAGAATAGATATTCTCTAAATTTAGTAGCATGGGCTACTTCTTCTTGAGCTTGTTTGTGGAAGAAGTTTGCAAAACCTGTCATTCCTTTTTCTTCCATATAGTGTGCCATTGCAACATAAATATATGCTGACTGTAACTCAAAATTATATTGTTCATTAATTGCTTTGTTTAATTTACTCATTATTTTTATCCTCCTAAATTAATAAAATAATAAAATTTATATGAAAGGCATAGCCTTTTTCCTCACATTATAGTTATACCCCACTAATCTCATGATAAACATTAATAAAAATTATTTTGAAAAAGAAATATTATCTATTGAAATATCTACATTATCATCAAAATAAAATTCAATTAAATTCAAATCATCTATATTCAAATTTGAATTTTTCGCTTTAAAATCAGCTATAGGTATAATCACTGTCTGAGGAGTCTGCCTAATGGTAAAATCATCAGTGAAAAAATCTGATTTATAGACATAAGATTTTGTACTGGGCGTAAGCTTTTTATAGTTTGAAACATTTATTTGTGAAACATTGCCCCAACTATCTTGCATTTTTAAAATAATATTATTTGAAATATCTGTACTGCTAAAATTTTCAATATCAAAATTAATTGTCTTTGCTGAATTTAACATTTTATCTTCATTTAAATGAATTTTGTAGCTTCCACCCTTATTTGACGCAATAAATACTGAACTTGTATTCGATGAGCCACTTCCATACTTGTGGTTTTTCTCAAGAATTTTATAAAGATTATCATAACTTATGCGTGCATTTATTACGCTCGCCGTTTGAAGTACATAGTCTTCTTCAAAATTCGAAATATTTGAAGTCCTAGAGTCACTATAGCGTGAGTAATAATTTGTACTAGGCAAATCGCTATATTCATCAGGTCCATGCATAAATAATTCTCTGTTAAAATTTATATCAAAACAATTTTCTAAAAAATCATTTGTATAAATTGAAAGAATTTCTTGTTGTTCTTCCTCTTTTAAAAGCTCTTTTCTATTTAGCAAATATCCTTTAAATGGATCAGAATCATAATCTCGCCACAAAGAATTAAACTGTCCGTGATTTGCATAACCCAGATAAAGTGCTGTCTTAAAATAATTTGTATCTTTAGAAAAATACACATTATCATACATAAGCATTCCCTCAAATGTCGATACATCAGCATCATTTGTGCCCGCAACTGTAAAGTAATTTACATCTTTTAGAGTTAAACTCTTGCCACCAGGGCTGTATTGATTATAAGTTGGTGCAACTGAAATAATACCTTTAATATTAAAACCATAATTTAAGTTTTTATTGCCATCTTCAGGCAGTTGATTAATATTATTATAATTATAAGCTATAGCGCATGCTTCTCCACCACGTGAATGTCCCATCAAAGCTATATTTTCTTTATCGAGCTTTTTGTATAATTTTGAAGAATCATCTCTCGACTGGTCTATAATATATTTAATATTTTCCAACAACAAGATAGCTCTCGCATCATTTTCGTTTGACAGTCCAACTTTATAAAAACCATTTAAGATATTCATATCTACAGATACTACTGCAAATCCTCTTTTAGCTAGATAATTGCCTAAATAATCATATCCCAAATAATTTTCGGTTGTAAAACGATGATTGCCATGCGTAATAAATAAAACAGGTGAATTGTTTTTTTCTTTGGGTAAATAAACTCTGCCACTAATTTGTGCCTCGTCCAAGCCTCTTTTAAAATAGGCGTCTCTTATTTTTTTCTTATTACCCGAATAAGTTGCATATTTAAGTAAATTTACGTCTTCTCCTTCGTAATTAAATATCTCAACTCCGTACTTTTCTGTTTTTGATGCAATTTTATTTCTATTAGTATCAAGTTTAAATACTTCTTTTGTATCAAAACCAGGCATTGCAATAAAAAATAAAATACCAAACATAATTGCTGTTGTGGGAATTAAAAATAATAAGGCTGATGACTTTTTATTTTTGAAAAAAGATATTGCTGATTTTGCAAATATTGTAACCAAAATAAAAAATAATAATAACCCCGCATAAATATATTTGTCATCTAATTCGATTGTATAAATTGCATCGTCATAAATTTTATATAAAACTATCAATAATATAATATAGACCGATAAATTTTTGGTCTTTATGCGTCTAAATAAAACAAGTAGATGCTGCAAAATCAAGTACACAAGAGATAAAAGTAAAAATATTACAAGGGTTGTTATAATATAAGAAATTATTACATTTAATCCTCTATCGGCAATATAATAATAAAAATTAGTAGATATAGTAGCAGCACAAATCGCTAGTAATATCCATCTAAAGGCTGGCGTTTTACCAAAATATTTTTGAAAAAATATATTAATTTTATTTTGAATTTTTATCAATAAATTATTTAATTTCATAATAATGGGATAAGTGCTAACTTATCCCTAATCCCTCTCTAATTCAACTAAATCAACTTCATTGTATTCTTCAACATTTAGATAATCCGATTGTTGTATAAAATGTTTATTAAATTCTCGCGTTCTCTTTATATCCGATAAATCATAATATTCTATTTCATTCTGATCTTCGTATTCAAAAAGTACTTTAACAAGTTCCTGTATTGTATAAGTTGCAACAACTGTGCCTTTTCCTTTTCCAGTTATTACAATTTCTCCAACTCTTGGAATTTTTTTGTTTATACATTCATATCCTTCTTGTTCATACTTTAGGCAACACATTAATCTACCACAAAGCCCAGAAATCTTTGTAGGATTTAGACTCATATTCTGATCTTTAGCCATTTTTATAGATACAGGCGAAAATTCAGACAAGAAAGTAGAACAGCATGTACATCTTCCACAACTTGCAAGTCCACCTATAAATTTAGCCTCGTCTCTGACGCCAATTTGTCTAAGTTCAATTCTCGTTCTAAAAATTGAAGCTAATTCACGAACCAATTCTCTAAAATCAACACGACCATCGGCTGTAAAGTAAAACAACAATTTGGATCTGTCAAATGTATATTCACAAGATATAAGTTTCATATCGAGATCAAATTCTTCTACTTTTTGTTCACATATAATAATTGCCTCTCTTGCACTATTTCTATTTTCAATATTTATATTTTTATCTTCAAAAGTTGCAACTCTAATTACAGGTTTTAACTCTCCCTTAATATCCTCTTCGTCTATATCTTTGAGTAACATTACTTTTCCATATTCTAAACCTCTAACAGTTTCAACTATTACATCGTCATTTATCTTGAGACTTAAATCTTTAGGATCAAAAAAATAAATCTTGCCTGTTCTTTTAAATCTCACGCCTGCGACGTCAATCATCTAACTCCTCCTAATTCTATGAGTAGCTTTTCTATATTTAAATCAAAATTAATATTTTTATCTAATCTTTCAATTGCACGAAGTATAGAATCATATCCAGCAATAGCCTCTTCAAATGATACATCTTGCAGCTCTAGTAATTCTATTTTATCGAGATTAATTACCAAATCTTTAACACCGCTTTTGACAAAAAACAAATCTCTATACCATATCAAGAAAAAATTAAAAATATCAATAATCTTATCTTTATTATCTTTAAAAAAATCAAGTTTTGTAAATAAATATCCACTTTTTCTTATTAAAGAATCTAAAATTTCTATTAAATCTTCTCTTAATTGCAATAACTCAGGATTTTCTGTGTATTTAATAGCAAGGCATACACTACCATGGGCTAATCTAGAAAATAATTTTGCGTTTTTTTCAGATACTGATTTTGACAAAAGCAATTTTTCGATTCTCGCTTCATCAACTTCACTAAACTTCAAAATCCTGCACCTTGAAATAATAGTGGGCAAAATTTTTTCAAAATTACTTGTTATTAAAATTAAAATTAAATAGTCCATAGGTTCTTCTAATGTTTTTAAAAGAGCATTTTGTCCTTCAACAGTTACTTTATCAAAATCATTTATTATGACAACTTTGTACTTTCCATTAAAAGGCTTGGAGAAAGATTTCTCTATTAATTCTTCTATTTCAGCTTTTTTAATAGTATTATCACTTTCAATTATATCTAAATCAGGCGAATTATAGTTATCTATACCACTAAAATATCTAATTTGTTCAGGATTTTCTGTTAAAATTGCTCTGGCAAAATTTTTAGCATGAGAAAATTTTCCTATACCCTTAGGACCATAAAATAAGTACGCATGACTCAAAGAACTTTGAGAAAAATCCTTATCTAATTTATTTGAAATTTCAACATTTTCTAAAAACATCAGATTCTCTTAGCTTCTTCTAAATCCACAATAAATATAGTGGCACCAGCTATTTTGAAATCTCCCTTATCTGAATGAACTTCCTCTTCTTGTGTAAGTTCTTTAAATATATTGTCAATCCTTTCTAACTCTTCTTCCTTGCAACCTAATAAAAGAGTAGAGTTACCTGATTTAAAAAAACCTCCAGTTGAAGACAAACGCGTAACATAAATATCTTCATCTAAAAATCTATCAATCAAATCATCTGTGTACTTGTCTTGCACAATTGCAATTATCATTTTCATATTTATCACCTAGTATCTTTTAAAATCTACAACATCCATCACAAAAATACTTGCCCCGCCAACTTTTACATCTATTGGAACTGATATAAGAGCTTGTCCAGGGATATTTACTGGTTGAATTGTTCTTTTAACTTCACGCTGTTTTGAATTTTTCTCCAAAATCTTCATATATTCATCATAACTTTCTTCATCTATACCTGAAAGCAAAGTGACATTTCCAGCTTTAAGAAAACCACCCGTTGATGAAATTTTTGTGACTTTAAAGCCGCCTTCATTTAACTTTTCTATTAAATTATCACTGTCAATATCTTGAACTATGGCTATTATAAGTTTCAAATTAGTCCTCCCTTGGTCTCCAAAATTTTCATACAATCATGAAATACCTCTTCAATAGTTTGAGTGGCATCAATAAAATAATAATTATCTTTTTTTTCTAATTTATTATAAAAATCAGTAACTTTTTTGTGAAAATCATCAGATTCCATCTCTAGTCTGTCATAAGTCTCTTCATTTTTTCTATTTAAGGTCTTTTTATCAGTTTTAAATATAAATACTATATCAGGCTCACAGCCCATTGTAGCAAAATTATTTATCGATAATATATCATCAAGTTTTTGACCTCTACCAGAGCCTTGATAAGCAAGCGAAGATAAAACAAATCTCTCACATAAAACATTGATTCCTTTTTCAATATTTGGTATTATTTTTTCTTCAACATGCTGAGCTCGTGAAGCCGCATAAAGTAGGGCTTCTGTCCTCATATTCATTTCTGTCAAATCATTATCTAGTATGACCCCTCTTATTTTTTCCCCTATTCTGGTACCCCCGGGCTCTCTAGTTTTAATTACAGGCTTTTTTCGTCTCAAAAGTTCTTCATAAACTAAATTTGCCATTGTAGATTTACCTGACCCATCCGGTCCTTCAAAAGTTATAAAAAGACTCATTTTACTACCTCAATTTTATTATTTTCTATTCCTATGATTTCAATTCCAGCTTCTATATATTTTAAAATATTTTGTATTATATCTTCTGTAAAAATCTCACCAAAAGATATTAAAGGAACTCCTGGTGGATAAGCGGCTATTATATTTTTAGAAATGCGTCCACAAGCTTCTCTTATGTCTATAATTTCACCTTTGCTGTAAAAAGAAGTCTTCGGCATCAGAGCCATTTTTGGTATTTTTAAATCAATTTTCAAAATATCTTTATAATCTTCATTCTCAAGTGAAACTATAGCATCTTTTAAAAGATTTATTTCCTCTTTAGTGTTCAAAGGTGAAATAATCGCCAATGCATAATACAAATCTGCCATCTCTAAACGAATATTTTTCTCTAATGAGAATTTTTGCAAAAGATTATCTCCGCTTATACCCTTAACTCTAAATAAAAATTTTAAAGGGTCAGTGGCTGCAATTGTTTCATGATTTAGATTTATAGAGTATCCCAGTTCTTTTTTAATGCAATTTATATTATCAATTCTTCTAGCAATTTCTATTTTGCCATTTTTTAACATATAATTAATTCCAGCTTCAATTGATAGCATCATCAAATACGAAGGAGATGTTGTATGAAATAAATTTATATATTTTAAAACATCTTTTTTTGTAAACTCTTCTGTATTCAAATGCAAAATAGCTGACTGCGTCAAAGATGGAATAGTCTTATGTGTTGAATTAATTACAAAATCAGCTCCTGCTTCTATTGCCAAAAACTCTCTGTAATCTGAAAAATACAAATGTGCACCATGTGCTTCATCAACTATTACATACACATCATTATCATGCAAAATTTTTATTAATTCTTTTAAATTAAGTATTCCACCATAATAATTAGGACTTGTTAACACGCATACTTTTATATTATTGTTTTTTATTTTATTAAGTAACTCTTCGGTATTTATCCCAAAGAATAGAGCTCTTTCTTTATCATATACATTTTCGAGATAAGTCGGTTTTAAATTATTAATTATAAGAAAATTATAAATACTTTTGTGAGAATTTCTCTGTATTAATATATTATCTCCATCTTCAGTAAGCATTGATAATGCTATATGAATTGCACCAGTCGAACCATTAGTAATAATAAAAGATTCTTTAGAACCATAAATTTTTGAAATATACGACTCAAGTTTTGCTATGGCTCCATGTGGATTTAATAAATTATCAGTACCTAAAAACTCAGTGACATCATTTTTTAAATCAATATCAAAGAATTGTTTACCCTTGTGACCAGGCATTGCGAAAGATATCTGATTTTTAATTTTTTCTACTTCTTCAATAAGAGGACTCTGCATTTTATGACCTTCTCCAACTTGTCTTTTCAATTTATTATACTATAATTTAAAATCATTTAAAAGTTTAATCGCTCTCTTATCTTGTGAAATCTCCCTTTACAGAAACCTCTCCACTTGATAAAGTCATACGTCCCTTTTTAGTATCTACAACTAAATTGCCTTTTTCGTTTATATCTACACCTATGCCTTCATATTTTTTTCCATTTTTTTCAAAAGTTAAATTTTTACCAAGCACTAGTGAATGTTCTTTGTAATATTTTAAAATCTTATCTTCATCTTCATAAAAATAATTATGATAAAATCTATTTAAAATTGTAGATAAAATTTCATTTCTAATTATATCTGTGCCAACTGATCCAGCTATATCTTTTAAATCTTCTCCAAAGCCTTCTTTAGGTTCATTTACATTTATTCCTATGCCTATTATAACTGATTTTACGGTATGAGTTTCAAAATCAGCATCAAGCTCAGAAAGTATTCCACAGACTTTTTTACCATCAACAAAAATATCATTTACCCATTTTATTTCGCTAAACTTTCCAGTACTTTCTTCTATTCCTTGAGATACAGATACAGCTGCTCTTACTGTTATCAAATCAAAGTAGGAAATATCAAAATTTTCCTTAGGATGAATTATAATAGAAAAATATACTCCCGTGCCTTTTGGCGACATAAAATTTTTACCCTGTCTACCACGCCCGCCTGTTTGTTCATCAGATACAAGGACTGTAAAGTCTTTTATCTTTTCTGAATAAAGCATTCTCTTGGCTTCTGTATTTGTAGAATCAATAGTATTAAATATTTTGATATCGATATCTTTTAACTCTCTAATTAAACCTTTTTTAATCCCTGCCACTGATAAATTATCGTCATCTTGGACAAGTTTATATCCTTTTTTAGTCAGCGATTCTATTTCAAATCCTTCCTCTTTTAACGAATTTATTGCTTTCCACACAGAAGTTCTAGTTATATTTAATTTATCAGCTAAATCTTGCCCAGAAACGTACTGTGCTCTATTTTCTTCCAATGCTTTTAACACTCTTTGTTTTGTATTCATAATATCACCTTTATCATTCTTGACTTTGAAGTAAATTTCGTGTAAAATATCTTTCTAGGCTGTGGAGAGATGTCCGAGAGGTTGAAGGAGCCCGCCTGGAAAGCGAGTATACATGTAAATGTATCGGGGGTTCGAATCCCCCTCTCTCCGCCATTGCCATGCTAGGTGGGAAATTAGCGATGTCTTGTACCTGCAATTCGCTACAGCAGGACCGAATTCCCCGCCGAGGATTTTAATTTTATAGTCTGCCCCGTGTAAGTGGCGTTGAGGATTGGGTCCTACGCAACAGGTGCTTGCGAACCGTGTCAGGTCTTGATCGAAGCAGCACTAAGTAAGATTTCCTGTGTGCCGTAGAACAGCCTAATCTGAGTTAACTGCACGGGTAACGTATGGAATTATTTTTCGACGTGGGGTGCATGGCTACATATTTTGCCCTTAGGGGCTTTTTTTATTGTCAAAATTTATTTTAGATACATTTAATATTTCTCTGTCTTTTAAAATATTCTTCTCTCTCAAATATTTCTCAGCTCTTGAATAGAATCTCCTTTTTGAATCAGATACATGAAAATAATCTCTAATTAAATTCTCTTTTTTATATTCATAATCTTTAATGATAGCATCTACATTAGTTAGTATTTTTTTATCAAAATATTTGACAAAAAAATCTTTTCTAAGGTGCAAAGCACTAGATGCTAAAAATATCATCTCATATTTTGTAAAATCTATTGATTTAAAATATTCATCGCAGATGAATTTTAAAATGTCAATTGCCACCTGATCATTGCAAGCATTTATTAAAAGTGAAGCCTCAAAATAATCGACTTTAGCGTCACTAAATATCTGAAGTGTCTTTTCTTTTTTCGTAAGTGGAGAAGAAATACAAAAAATTGGCCCTTTTACAAGATTTTTTTTAAGGTATATTTCACCATATTCTGCTTCATCTTTATCTTTAAAATAGTCGATTGCATCAAAATCCATTACAATAATTTGCTTATCTTTTTCAAAAAACTTTCTGATAAATTCTATTCTATTATTTACTTCTGTTCTTCTATATAAACCATAGTATTCATATTTATCATCAATATAATAATTTAATAAATCACGTCTATTTTCATACAAAGACACAATACCTGGTCCTGTGTCAAAAACTGCCATGCTCTCCCCCTGCTTCTACTTTATAGCATAAATTGTATTGCTCCTTAAAAATATCAAAAGCAAGTTTTAAGTCTTTATCATTTTGAAAAATACCAAAAACAGTTGAACCACTGCCACTCATTAGTGAGGCAGCATCGAAACTTCTCATTTTATCTTTGATATTTTTTATTAGAGAATAATCTTTAAAAACAACTTCTTCCATACTGTTACCCATATATCTATTTAATCTTTCAATATCAATATCTTTAAGTCCTTTATAAACCTCTGTAAAATTTATTCTATCATCTTTAATTTTAATATTGTTATATACATAAGGTGTAGATATTTGAATACCAGGATTGACCAATAAAACATTTTGAAGTTTTATATCATCAAGCATCTCAAGCTGGTCACCTACACCACTAGCAATGCAAACCCCACCTGTCATCATATAAGTAAAATCTGCACCCAAAGATTTTGCAAGGTTTGTAAGAATTTTTTTATCTAGTTTTAAATCATATAAGTCATTTAACCCGTAAAATACAGCAGCACCATTGGAAGTGCCACCTGCAAGACCTGCAGCAATGGGGATTTTTTTATCTATGACAACTTCGAAGGGTAAGTCTTTATTGACATATTCCTTTAATTTTAAATAAGCTTTAAAAATCAAGTTTTCTTCTAATGGAAAATCAAATTGTGGTTTAATATCAACTTTATCTGCCAAAGAAAATCTCATATCATCCCCTAAACTTGTCATCATCATCAAAGTTTTTATATTATGATAACCATCATCTCTCTTAGAAATTACATCTAGGGACAAATTAATTTTAGCTGGAGCTTTTATATATATCATCTCACACCTCTTGCAAATATTATAATTCATCTCAGATAATTTTTCATCTATGCAAATTTTAATAAAAAATTTTTCCATATTTTTGAATTTTGTTATATAATTATAGAAAGTTTTTTTAGAGGGTGATAATTTGAATAATAAAGAAGGCTTCAGTTCCATCTGGGGCTTTATACTTGTAGCAATAGGACTAGCACTGGGTATTGGTTCCCTGTGGAGATTTCCTTATGTCGCATATGAAAACGGTGGAGCAATTTTTATTTTAATGTATATAGCAATTATACTAATTATTGGAATCCCACTTATGACAAGTGAAGTCACAATTGGTTTTTGCACTCAAAAAACCGCTATTGATGCTTACAAAAGTCTTGCACCGAAATCAAAATTTTATTTAGCTGGATATATACATCTGATTGCAGCATTTCTTATTTTAGGATATACTGCGCCAATATATTCCTGGATATTTAAATATTTAGTGTCTAGTTTTACTGGTGAATTTATGGGTTTAAATCCCGAGGGAATTGTAAACTATTTTAACAATTACAATGCTAATAAGACACAAGTTTTTTTATTTTTTGCAGTTAATTTAGTCTTAAATATTAGTGTTTTAATTTTTGGGGTGCAAAAAGGAGTGGAACGTATATCTAAAATCTTGCTACCGGCTTTATTTGCAATTATGATAATAATTATAATTTCATTACTTAGACTTGACGGAGCAATGGAAGGTGTAAAATTTTTATTTTTACCTGATATTAAAAAGTTTACACTAAATTCACTCATTACCTGTTTAGGTCAGGCATTTTTTGCATTAGGTCTAGGTATGCTAGGCTCTATGGTGTTTGGCTCATATATAAAAGTTCCAAAAGAAAATATCTTCAAATCATCTTCAATGATATGTGTATCACTTATCTTTGCAGGTGTTTTTGCAGGTTTAATGATACTACCTTTTGTGTTTGCAACTAACTTAGAAGTGGCTCAGGGTGTAAATCTTAGTTTTATTACACTTCCCAACGCTTTCAATTTAGTAGTTGGTGGAAGATTTTTATCGATTTTATTTTACTTAGGATTTTATATTGCTGCATTCACATCTTCAGTTGGAGTTTTCGAAGCGATAATTGGTCTTGTAACTGAAAAATATAATTTAAAAAGAATACCAGCAATTTTAATATGTGCAATCCCTGTTTTAATTATTGCTTATTTTTCAATATATAATGATAGGATATTTACTTTATTAGATACTATAGAATCTAATTACATCCTAGTAATTTCTTGCTTTGCAATTGCAATATTTGCTGGATATATTTGGAAAATTGAAAATGTAATAAAAGCAAGTAATATAGAAAGTGAATTTGTTAAAAATTGGATGAGAATAAGTGTGAAATATATAACCCCAATTGCAATAGCTATAATATTTATCTCACAATTTATGTAAATTAAAAACAGGTCTTTATAAAGACCTGCTTTTTTATGTTTTTAAAAATTTAATTTATAAAATGCTGATAAATAAATATAGTTAAATACCAATAAAATTAGTAGTAAGAAAAAGCCAAGAACGGCTCTACCTTTTTTGCTTTGCCTATAAGAAATATAAATTATTATAAACTGCATAAATAGATACCAAATAGTTGTCAAATCAGTTAAATATGTAATGCTTTTTAGAATTTCAATAAATGTATTCATGATAAATCCTCATTCTTTAATATTATATTCTAATCATATCATAGAAAATATACAAAATGTTGTATCGATAGAATATTACTAATAAAAAAAGTGCAGTCAAATAACTGCACAAAGAAAAAAAGGCATTTAAGCCTTCTTTTAAGAAATCATTTTTGCGTCCTTTACATCCTTAAAACTCACATCTTCTTCGAGAACTGTGACCCTTACAGTTGAAGTCAATACATCGGAATAAGTATAAGATGCAGTCACTATTTCGTCGCCATTATATACATCTACCACAAATAAACTTGGGTATGTTGCTCTTAAAACTCCACGTCTAGTGACTATCTTTTTCCTACCTTTATTAGCTTTAACAATTACTCTCTTGCCAATATGGTCTTCCAATTCTCTTCTTATTATTTTCATTTGATTCATGATGAAATTTCCTTCCTTCTAAGAACATAGTAAAATATAAATACATTATAATACTTTTATACACAAATGTCAAATAAAATCTAATATTGTACTCTATATCATAAAGTTTGTCAATTATATTTTACAATGTTCTTTGTAAAATTTTTAAAAATTTTTAATTTAGCTTTTTTAGCTCTTATTTGATAAAATATAATCGAAATAAGTTTTAAAATTGCGAAAAATGCTCATTTTATTCAAAAAGTCTAGATTTTTTCTTCTAACTATTGTATAATATGGTATTGTTAATTCATTGGATTGGAGGTTATAATGCAAAAAGGAAAAAAAGTAATTCTCGGCATGAGCGGTGGCGTCGATTCATCTGTAGCTGCTATTTTACTTAAAGAAAAAGGATATGATGTTACGGCTGTATTTATGCGTAACTGGGCTGAAGATGACGGCATGTGTACTGCTCGAGAAGACTATATTGATGTGGCGTCTGTATGTTCACAATTAGATATTAAATATTTTACTGTCAATTTTGAAAAAGAATATAGAGACGAGGTTTTTTCCTACTTTTTAAACGAGTATAAAAAAGGCAGAACTCCAAATCCCGATGTCATGTGCAATACAGAAATTAAATTCAAAGCTTTTTTAAATTATGCTATGGACTTTGATGCAGATTATATTGCGATGGGACATTATGCTAGAACAAAAGAAATAGACGGCAAAACTTACTTGATGAGAGGTTTAGATGAAAATAAAGACCAGTCTTATTTTCTATCGAGAGTTAAATCAGAAGCTCTTGCAAAGACGCTATTCCCTGTTGGGAATTTGCAAAAAAGTGAAGTGCGAGAAATAGCTAAAAAATATGGGCTATCTACTGCACAAAAGAAAGACTCTACTGGAATTTGTTTCATAGGCGAAAGAGATTTTAATGCTTTTCTTGATCAATTTCTATTCACTAAACCAGGCGAGATTGTCGATGTAAATGGAAATGTTCTAGGTGAACACTCAGGCCTTATGCACTACACAATTGGCCAAAGACGTGGTATGGGAATTGGTGGTGTAGGTAATGGCGAGCCTTTCTTTGTTGCTGATAAAGATTTGGACAATAATCGCCTTATAGTAGCTCAAGGTGTTAAAAATCCACTTCTATATAAGGAAGAATTTGAAGTAGAAGATATTTTCTGGATTACAGAAAAACCTTCACTTCCACTTAATACTTCTGTTAAAATAAGATACAGAGCAAAGGATGAAGAGGCTGTTCTTGTTTATGAAGAGGGCCGATATATAGTTAAGTTAAAAAATCCCCTAAAAGGGGTTACCCCCGGACAAGTTTGTGTTTTTTATGATGGAGAAATATGTCTCGGTTCAGGTATAATTAAATAAATTTTGGAGGTTTATATGAAATTAGTTCTACAAAAAAGAGATTCAAAAGGTAAAAATAAAGTTGACAAATTGAGAGCAGAAGGCAATATCCCAGGAGTTATATACTCTAAAGGTAATGATGCTGTTCTTATCAAAGGTCTTGAAAAAGATCTTCTAAAAGCTTTCTCTGAAGAAGGTTTCTCAAATATTTTTGAAATTGAAGTTGATGGCAAGGCTACATCTGTACTTTTCAAAGAAGTTCAAATGCACCCAATCAAAAATGCTATGGTTCACTTCGATTTATTTGAAATTGACATGAACGAAGAAATCACAGTTGCAGTACCAGTTGTACTTGAAGGAAGAGACGAAGTTCGTGTTCAACCATCTTCACTTATTCAAGTTATCAACGAAATTGAAGTTACTTGTCTTCCAAAATATCTACCATCTGAAGCAGTTGTCAATGTAATTGATATGCAAATTGGTGATGTTATGGAAGTTAAAGACTTAGATATTTTTGGCGATGAAAATATCAATATCGAACTTGCAGATGATGAAGTTGTAGCTTCACTTGTTGCTCCAACTGAAGAAGAAGAAATTGAAGAAGAAACAGAAGAAACTGCTGATGCAGCTGATGTTCCTACAGTTTCTGAAACTGAAGAAGAAGAAACTGAAGAAGAAGAATAATTTTATAAAAATTAATTTTTTTAGTTTTAATTTTCAAAAAAGACGAGGACATGAAAATCCTCGTCTTTTTTAATGCTTAAATATATTCGTATTAATCGTGATATTAAATTATATATAATATATTCTGTTTTAATATAATTTAATGTAACTATGCATCCATTAAAATAAATTTAATAATTAGATTTAACTAACTGAAATTCTACTTTTATGCTCATAGTATGTTCCAAGTATAAATATAATTGAAATTATGGAATATATTATAACCATTGGCATATTTAATATAGTCGCATTTAAAACCTCAATATCAAAGTAATTTGTAGAAATTCTATCTATAATCGGCAAAGCTATAGAATTTGTTATTGCAGTGATTATTATATAAGCCAGCACCGCACCACCAAAATCTAGTCTATTAAATCTCTTTTCACCGCTAATAGAAATAGCAAACATAACTTTTCCTATAGAATATGTGAAAAACAATACGAGAAGTATAATAGCCCCCATGATTTGAGAAGGTGTATAATTAGATAAATATTTAACTATCTCTTTAAATAATAAATTAATTTCTGCTCCAACATTACCTTTTCCCAAGTATAAATTAATCATTACAAAAAATACAATATTTGCAAATAAAATCAATGAATGAATAATCCACAGTATTAAATAGTTAAAAAACCTAGCCGCAGTAACTCCACCAGCACTAACAGGCAAACTATTATAAAAAAGAGCTTCTTTGCCATAAAATCTATTATAGTCACTTACAATTACAGTTATTGCTGCAGCAGCATAAACTATTATTATACCTATCATGATAAAACCTGCAGCTATCTCTGCTTTTGAATAACTTAAAATAGTTTCTGTAAATATATTAGCCAATACAAGTAATATAGGCATAGCCACCAAGAACCAATTTTGTTTGAAGTGACTTTTTAATTGGTAAGATAATAATTTTCCCATTAAAATACCTCCGTAAAATAATCTTCTAAGCTCATTTTCTTTTCATCTCTTATATAATCTACTGTCTCATTTAAAAATATCTTTCCATCTGATAAAAATAAAACTCTATCAAGCAATGGTTCAATTGCATTAATCAAATGTGTAGAAACAATTAATAAAGAATCTTCTTCAAAATTTTTTAATATTGCATCTATAATTATTTTTCTAGATGCTGGATCAACACCAGATATTGGTTCGTCAAGCAGATATAACTCTGCATCTCTAGAAAGAGAAAGAGCAATTTGAACTTTTTCTTTCATACCCCTACTCATTTCTTTAATTTTAGAATCAAAAGGTAATTTAAAATCAGCTAATAATGATTTAAATTTTGTTTCATTAAAATCTTCAAAAAAATTAGCATAAGTTTCCATAGTTTCTTTTACAGAAAGTCTTTCATCTAAACTAAATCTATCAGGTTGATATGAAACAAAAGATTTAGTATTAGCACTTGGCTTTTCGCCATTTACTAAAACCTCACCACTATAAGTCATCTCTAAACCGGCTAAAATTCTCAATAGAGTAGATTTACCCTACAATGTCAAGTAATTGATATTAAAAAAGCACTTAAATTTCTTTAAGTGCTTTGATGCATCATATTGTATACAGTGTATTTAACTCTGTGCTATTTTTTTTATTTGTGATTCCGGCAATACAGAATTTCTTAAAAAAGCGGGTTGATATTTTAGAATCTCATTTGCTTTTTCTAGTACATCATTGTCCACATTAACATAGTCATAATGATTTAAATTAATTGTTCCATCTTCATTTAAAGTAGTTTCAATAAAACGATACTCATTCATTCCTGAACATAATATAGTATCTATCAAAAGTTTTCTTGTTTCGTTCGGAGACATTCTAATGGATTTTAAACATCTTGATATTTGAGTTTGGTAATCCAACAATGTTATTATAGCATCAAATCCATCCTTTTTTAAACTATTTATCAAATATGGTTTCATTACAATATCTCCTCCTTCCTCTCAAATCATTTATACAAAAAAGCAACTAAAATATTATATAATATTTATTTATAAATTGCAAGCCTTCCAAAATTAATTCATGAGCTGTTTTTATATCTGTTATAACTTGAGTATCCATTGAATTCTCTGACCAATGAGAATATGGATGTCTCATCTTTTTATACCTATTATACAAATCATTTAAATAATCTATCTGATTATTATTAAGATTCCCTTTTGAAGAATTATATTCGTACCTATTTGTTAATTCATTAAGTTTGAAATATCCAAAATTATTCTTTCCTTTTAGTGTGGTTGTATCCTGTCCTAACCTATCACTTAAAATTCTATGCAAATAAAATTCCATTGCTCTAAAAAGGGGTGTAACCAGACAAGTATAATCCGGCATATAGCCTGTTATTAGTGTATTAAATACTGCGGATAATAAAGTATTTCTAAGTTTTGTATCTTTATCATCAATTGGAAAATTAGGCAATAACGTAGAAAAAGCATTTTCAACCTCCGGCTTCTCTACTGTTAAAGCATGATACGTATTTAGGACTTCTATAACAGCACTATCTGTTGGTAAGTTTTCAATCGCCAATGAAATAATTTTCTGAAACAGCAAACTCTGTTTCCCTTGAACGTAAGATTTATTACCTTTGTAGCAGTTAATAATCACTCGTTGACCGTCAAACACAAGTAACAATTTATCTAAGTAATCTTTTGGACTAGATTCTTCTACCTTAATTTTATCTTTAATATCTTCTTCATTGATTTCATTATTGAGTGATTCTACCATATTAAGCCAATCTTGCTTTTGAAAACCTATAAAATAGATAGATCCATCATTATATGTTTTATACCCTTGCGACAAGAGAGCTTTTTTTGCTAATTCATCCGCTTTTTCATTATACACAATTCCGCTATGAGCTTTTACATGCTCAAATTCTATATTTATCAACTTTGACTTCTCATCAAAGAATTTACTATATTCCTGTGAAATCTTGACTTTAGATTTCCATTCTTTTGTTGCCCACTTTTCAATGCCTTCATAATCATAAAAAATTTTTATTCTTTGTATATTGCTTTCAATAGCCCATAAAATAGCTTGTTTAACACCTTCAATTTCACCTGCAATATTTCTTGAATCCATATAAGTTTTATCTATAAAAGCCTTATATAGACTGTCTTCTGATTCATTGGTTAAAAGAAGGACACCAAAACTGTATTTTTCTTTTCCATCTGCATCTAAAGAATGGCCGCCATCTACAAAAGCAATTACTTCTCTATCTCCTAAGTTCTTTATTTCCTGTTCTATTTTTTTATTTATTGCAGACGTTTCATCAGATACACTTTTAATTTCTTTTATATCTTCACAAGATATATATCTTATTGCATCTTCCTCAGTAGAAAAAGATTTATACACAGCTCCCGGAAATCCTTTAACCTGTTCCTCCGTTTCACTCCAAGTGCCATATATCCCTGGTGTCTTACCTACCTTTACTGCATAAAATTTTTTCTTCACCATAAATTTTCACCACCGCTATTCTAAATTTTAATAAATTTCTCCTCGCTCATATTTGTATTATACCACATTTAGCAAATAAATAGTATCTCCACTATTGACATAGTAGTCATTTTATGATATAGAAATTTTCGTTTATATTTTGTTACAACTTCAACTATACAAACTAATACTTCTCCATAATTTGTATTTCTCCACTTCTTGATACAATTATTTTATCAATTTTATTGTCTACATAAGCCTTCAATAAATTTTCTTCGTCTAAGACTGTAATATCCGTTGCTTTCTCTGAATTGACTATATATGATTGAAACTCATCAAGTCTATTTTCTAGCAATACCTTTTTATCTTGGATTAGAGTTTTTTCATTTAAATACTCCTCTTTTGAAATATTTTTCCTTTTATAGTTTTCATAGATGATTTGTAAATTACTGTTTAATATGGATATTTCCTTTAGAATCTCTTCTTTCACATTCTTGTGTTCTATGACTTTCTCTTCATTTAATGTGTTTTGAATCTTAAAATCTTTTAATTTGGGTTTTATAAGTTCAATAATATCTTTCTCTTTGATATTGTTTGGTGTTTTCTCAGCTTTACATAAATTACAATAATAACTTTTATACTTGTATATTTTATCTGAATTTTTCTTTTGTCTAATATCACTGCGAAAACTCATATGTCTACCACATTCTTTACAAAAAATCTTATCAGAAAAAATAGAACAATTTTTATTTCCTGTATATCCTCCAAAACTTCTTTTTTCTTTTATTTTCTTTACCTCATCAAATACTTCTCTTGAAATAATCGCTTCATGGGTATTTGGAAGTATTTTCCACTCCTCTTCAGGAAGTAAAATTCTTTTTCTTCCACCTATTTTTGTTTCTTTGAATTTATTATATACATAATCTCCTGTATATAGTTCGTTCCTTGTAATCTGTGAGATAGCTGCGTTTGTCCAAACTCTTTTCTTTACCTCACTTCCAGTAATTAAATTTCCAGTATAATCAGAAAGTTTCAGTTCTTCTTTTCGTTCAGAGCGTGTAATATAACCTTTTTCATTAAATATATTAGCTACTTGAATACACGAATATCCTTTTAGCAATAAATCAAAAGCTTCTTTAACTATAAAAGCTGTTTTTTCATCAATGATGATACTATGTTTATCTTTAGGATCTTTAATATATCCAAAAGGTGCTGCCCAATTTATATTTTTCCCCTGCGATTTAATTTGCCTAATAGAACTTCTTACCTTTTCAGATAATTCCTTACTGAATAAATCATAATACAATGTCTTAAACTGTGTATCTGTATCTAAGCCATTACCTTGTTCTTTTAAAGAATCATAGTTGTCATTAATAGCAATAAATCGTATTTTTAGAAATGGTAATATATTGCTTAAGTAATCCCCAAGCAAAATATAATCTCTTGAAAACCTAGACATATCTTTTACAATTATAGTTCCTACTTTACCACTCTTTATATCCTCAATAAGCCTTAAAAATGAAGGTCTATTTGTATTAGTGGCAGAATATCCATCATCTACATATTCTTCTATTTCACAACTTTTTAAAGATGATTCATTTTGAATGTAGCTTTTTATATAATCTCTTTGATTTGCTATACTTTCACTTTCATCTACTTTGTGATAATCTTCTTCAGAAAGTCTTAAATATATAGCTATCTTATTCATGCTCTACCTCCAACTGCTTTCCCACATCTTTATCAAGTTTAAACTTAAAATATATGGTAACCTGCTTATACTCTGATATTTCTATATGGCTAATTAATGTATCGACCAATTCTTTATCAACTTCTATGCTTTTAGCATCCAAGCAGCAAAATAGTACATCTATAAATTCTATAATTTCTCTTTTTTTCTTTTTTATATTTCTTATTCTTTCATCAAAAACTTTTAATTCATTTTTTAAGGTTTTTATTTGATTATTTATTTTTTTACTTTCTATTTTAAAATCACTTAAAAGAACCTCTCCTTTAACATAGTTTTCATATTGTTCTTGTAAATTGATCCTAAGAGAAGCAATCTTTTTATTATTTACATCTGTTTTTAGAGAAACTTGATTTATCTTTTCAGCACTTATATTTTCTAAATATATTTTTAGTCGTAATCTTTTATCCTTTTTATAAAAGCTTGAAACCAGTCTTTTTAAGGTATCTACTAAAATTTTGTCGAGGTCTGTCTCATATATTCTGACATGAGATTTTTCTAATTTTAATCTGTCTCCACCTTTACAATAATAACAATAGCAAATCTCATCATGATATTTCAGTCCTCGTGGTCCATATTGTTTTTTCAAATTTCTACCACAAACACTGCACTGTATTAGGTCGTCATACTTTCCTTCTTTTTTATGATCTCTTTGAATTTTTACTCCAACATTTTCTTTTCCGTCTTTTATTATGTTTTTCAGTGAATGGTAAGGTAGATAGTTTTGTTTTTTCTCCTTTATCTCTCTGATATTTTCAAATGTAGTTTTGTCTATTAACCCTTTGTGGGTGTTCTCTGTTATAATCCACTCTTCTTTATCACGAAACTTACTTTTCCTACTTGGATCATGTCTATTTGAGTATACTCTTTGAATCAAATTCCCAATATATACTTCATCAGAAAGCATTTTTGATATATAAGAAATATCCCATTGTTTTGTATCTTCTTTATCCTTAAAAATTTTACCTGTTCTTTTATATTCATCAGGTGTCGTATATGTTTTAGTCAATTCTCTTGCTATTTGCATATTGGATTTACCTTGACTTGCCATATAAAAGATAAGTCTTACTACATCTGCTGCCTTTTCGTCCATCACCAGAACTCTTTTTCCATCAATTTTATCAACCTTATAGCCATACGGAGCCATCGCTCCTATAAAAGACCCTTGTTTCATTTTTATTTCTTTAGAGGCTTTTATTTTCTTTGAAATATCTTTTGCGTATAAATCATTGAAGATATTTTTTATTGCTATTTCATAACTCTGATCTGATTTTATACCGTCTTTAGTATCCAGATTATCATTTACGGAAATAAATCGAACTCCCAAAAATGGAAATACTTTTTCGATATAGTTTGCGATTTCTAAATACTCTCTACCAAACCTTGACATATCTTTTACTATGATACAATTTATCCTGCCTGTTCGAATATCTTCCATCATTTCAATAAATGCAGGTCTTTTAAAATTTGTTCCAGAATACTCATAGTCCTTGTACACTCTTAAAATCTTTATATCTTTTTCGTTTGCAGCTTTTATGCAAAGTTCTTCCTGCATTTCAAGTGAATTACTTTTATCCCTGTAAGCTTCCTTTCTTTCCTGTGATAATCTAACATAAATACCGGCAATGTATATTTTTTCAATCACTTTTACAACTTCTGTTTCTGATTGTGATATATGCCTATTTTTTGTTCTAGCCATAGCATACCTCACTTTCAGCGCTTACAAGACTTTTATTCATAACAGTGGGTATAGTTTTTGACTTCCTGCTTTTATCGATACTTTTCTTTTTTATGGTGTTAGATTTAATATCAGGCTTATCCGTTTTTGTCATTTCTTCAAGTAAAGACAATTCTTCGGTATGATTAAACCTAACATCTATCGTCTTATCTTCAGAAATAAAAATTTTATCAATAAGCATCACAACAGACAATCTATCTATTTCAGATAAATTTTTATACTTGTTAATGTCTATAATCCAACTCTTATTTTTGTCAATCTTCTCCTTAGTATATTCCTGTTTTTTCAATCTATACTCGATACTTTCATCTAATTTAGTCAGTTTCTCTGTATAGTTTTTTCTAAAAAGTTGATATTCTTCTTTACTAATAACATCTTCTTTTAGGTCAAGGTATAGGGAAGATAAGAGTTCTTCTGTCATTGCTTTTTCTCGTTTTAGTATAGGAATTTGATTGTCTTTCAAATTTTTATTTATATCTATACGCTGAACTTTAGAATATAGGTTTTCATTAAATTCAATGTAGGACTTCATTACTTTAGATACTGCTTTTATCAAGGTTTCTTCTTTTATGCTGTGTCTTGTGCAAGATTTTTCCTTGTTGTACTTTGAACAGATATAGAATATCTCTTCTCTTTTTTTATACTTTACAGTCCTTCTAATCAAAGAACTTCCACATTCTTTACAAAAAAGCATTCCTGTAAAAATATCAATTTTGTCCTTTCCACGAGAGTTATTCAAATCTCTTTTTAACATAGTATTTGCAATAGTAAAAACTTCTTTACTTATAATTGATTCATGGGTATTTTCTACTCTTATCCATTCTTCTTTCTCTTTTTCTATCTGCTTTTTATTTTTGTAACTTAAAGTAACACTCTTTCCTTGTAAGGTATTTCCAATATATACTTCATTTTCTATAATTCTATTTACTGTCTTTGCTGACCAATTTCCACCTTTTGTATTTTGAAATCCATTACACTTAAATCCTTGACTTTCTTTATATTTTCTTGGAGTTAAAACTCCTAAATGATTTAGTTCATCTGCAATTGCCTTTGAGGAATATCCCAAGAGTTTCATATCAAATATATTTTTGACAATATCCGATATCTCTTTATCAATCACTAACTTGTTCTTATTCTCCTCAGACTTTTTATAACCATAAGGTGCAAAAGCACTGATAAAGTCTCCTTTTTCTCTTTTTATCTTCTGAGAGCTTTTTACCTTATTGGAAATATCTCGGCAATAACTGTCATTAATGAAATTTTTTATAGGAAGTATAAGATGTGTATCGTTTATATCTGCACTTTTACTATCGTAATTGTCATTTACTGATATAAATCTTATACCATTTTCCGGAAATATTCTTTGAATATATTTTCCAGCTTCTATATAATCTCTTCCGAATCTTGATAAGTCCTTTACAATAATTGTATTGAACTTTCTATCATAGGCAGCCTTTATCATTTCTTTAAAATTGGGACGATCAAAATTTGCACCTGAATACCCATCATCCACATACTCTTTGACAATTGTAATTTGATTTTTTCTTGCATAAGAGTCTATAATTTCTCTTTGATTGGATATAGAGTTACTTTCTGTTTTTTCGCCATCTTCTTTTGATAATCTTAAATACATAACTGCCAAATTTTCTTTTGCTAAATTGTTTTTAAACATAAAAAAGCCTCCTTTAGTTCAATTTACATACAATAAATCAAACCAAGGTTAGGCTTCCACAAAAATATTATAACGCTCCTTATATTTTTTGTCAGCCCCTAATAGACAGAAAATTTTTCTTTGATGTATTCCTCTACTAAATTTTCTAAGCTAAATCCATTTTCATTAAATTTAACTTCTATGTTCCAACCATCAATTTGATTTATCATCTGTTTATCTTTTTTATCTGTTTTCATTTCTGTATTTATATTATGTTCATCACACATAATATCTTCTCCTTATATTTAAATTTTTTAGTTTTTTGACATTAACAGGCGTGTAGGTCACGACATTGGAATTTCACCACCGCCCCTTTTCAAGATGAGCCGGCAACAACTGTAGAAGTATCATTATCCCCATTTGCTTCAATGCATCAGTTTCCTAGGCTGAATATATAATTTCTTTTTGTCGCTCGTTTTCTTTTATCCTTCTTTTAACTAGAGTATTTATTTAAACCGAAATCCTTATCAGCAGAAAAGTTATGGCGAAGAAATTATAAAGCTCCACAAATGGTTAATGTCCTGTCTTGGTCTATTCAGTTGTCAAGGTTCAAATTTCTATTAATTTCTTTTTTATATAAAAGAGGACAAAATTCCCCTTCACTTTATAAAGGAAAATTTGCCCTCTTTGGTAACCATAATTTATAGTTCTTCTATAAATTTCTTTAGTTTTTCTAAAATTTTATCTCGTCTTTTAATTAAAGTTGGATGTGAGATATTTTTAGTCTTTGCTACTGCACGAAGTGTTTCATCATTGAAATATAATCTTTCTATGATTTCCCGTTCATCCTTATTTAACTTTGACATTGCATTTCTTAGTGCTTCAATCATCATTTGTGTAGCTACAACTTTTTCAACATCAACATTTTTATCTTCTAGATTATCTTCAAAATTCCCATCGTGATTTAGGGACGAAAAAAATAGCAAGTGGTTTTTCTTGTCCACCTGCTCTAAATATTTTTCGTGTTCTCTTTCTTGCCAATAGACTTTGTATATCTGCTCACTTACTTTGATTTTTTGTCCACCGACATAAAGGTAATATTCTTTTGTCATTTATATTTCCTCCATTCTTTTTTTGTCTTTATGTTTTCAGACAAAAAAAGGAGGACTCCTGCTCTTGGGCATGGTTAGTCCTCTAGAATGAAAGAAACTATTTCTAATAGTAATTTTATTTAATTTTTTAACTGAGTTATCTAACTTGTAAACAGCGTAAACCAAAGAAAAAAGGTAAATGTAATTTAATTATATTTATTTGCATATTTCCCTCCATTCTTTTAAATAAACCTACTTATTATTCATTACTTGAATTTTTCAAACTAATTTTATCCATCCTATTTAATTCCCCAAACATCATTACTACACCAGCTATTATCATAATTAAATCTACAAGGGGTTCTGCAAACCATACTGCTTTAACTCCAAATATCATTGGTAAAATAATCATGGCAGGTACGAATAAAAATAACTGTCTTAGCATTACTATTATGCCGGCTTTTTTTGCGTTTCCTATTGATTGGAAGAATGTTATAGTCATTACCATTACTCCATATAGGATAAAGATAGAATAAAATAATCTAAAGTTCCCTATCCCTTGAGTTATAATACTTTCTTCTACTCCAAATAAGGAAAGTATATTCTTTGAAAATGCTAATGCTGGTATCCAAAATATTGATGCAAGAACTAATCCTCCGATAGAAAATACCTTCATTGCTTGCCTTACTCTGTCATATTGCTTTGCTCCGAAGTTTGTTCCGACAACAGGCTGCAATCCTTGACTCATTCCCCAAAGTGGAATGAATGAAAAGGCATATATTCTAAGTGTTGCTGCCATCAAGATAGCATTTGTATCTCCGCCATATTTAAATGACATTTTATATAGCATTGTTTGTTGAATCATAAATAAAATTTGCATCATCATAGCAGATGACCCTACGCCAAACATTTCTTTTTTTATTTCCTGATCAGGTTTGATTTTATTTATTTTTACTGCTTTACTTTTATATTTGAAGTAATGGAGTGTTATTATCGCTTGAACGAATTGTGCTGTAATAGTTGCAAGTGCAGCCCCTTCTATTGCGTATTTTCCCATTAATTTCATTAGAATTGGATCAAGAATTATGTTTAAAAAAGCCCCTAGCCCCATAATTAGCATTGCTTTTTTCATTAATCCTTCTCCACGCATAACCATGTTTGCTGATTGAGTAAAGTTTACAAATAAAGAACCAATAAAAATTACTCGTAAATATCTGATACCATATTCTTTAATTTCTCCACTTGCTCCAACCATATCTAAAAAATGTGGTGCAAGTAAAATTCCGCCTATTGTAATAATTGATGAGAATAGAATAACCCAAAAGATTAAATTCCCCATAATTTTATCAACTGTTTTTTGGTCGCCCTTTCCTATAGCTCTTGATAAAACCGATGCTGAACCTACACCTATGAGTGTAGATACTCCACTATTAAAAAAGGTAAGTGGCATAGCTACACCACAAGCTGTCATTGCAGTTTGTCCTATAATATTTCCTGCAAAAATTCCATCCATTAGTGGATAAAGACCTATTACTATCATTCCTATTACAGCAGGGACAGATAATTGAAAAAGTAAATCTATGGGTCTTTTTGTTAATAATTGTTCTTTCATATCTTGTTTCATAAAATCATCCTCCTTTTTTCATATTCTTAAAATCCAAACCACTTGTAGGTTCGTCAAAAATTAAGATTGATCTATTACTCAAATTTAAATCTTCCACTTATCAGATTGTTTTCTGATTTCAATAAAATCCTTATATATTCCATGTTTAGATGCAAGTTCACTATGTGTTCCTACTTGTTTTATAACACCATCTTTTAAAACAACTATCTGATCTGCATTTTTTACAGTAGAAAGCTTGTGTGCAATTACAATAACGGTTTTGCCTTTTAATAAGTTTTTCAAAGCAATCAATAATTCTTTTTCATTTTCTGGATCTACGCTCGAAGTTGCCTCATCAAGAACTACAAACCTACTCTGTTTTAACATGGCTCTTGCAATAGAAATTCGTTGACGCTCACCACCCGATAGATTTGAACCCCCTTCTTGCAAAACAGTTTCATAAGCTTGTGGCAATTTCATAATAAAATCATGGCACTGAGCTTTTTTGGCAATATCTATCATTTCTTCATCTGTTGCATTTGGATTACCAAACTTAATATTGTTTTTTATGGTATCATCAAAAAGATACACGTCTTGAAAAACAAAGCTAAAATTTGAAAGCAATTCATCATACTTGTACTGTTTAATATTTAGATTTCCAACTTTTACTTCGCCAGAATTTACATCCCAAAACCTCGCCATTAAATTGCAAAGTGTTGTTTTACCACTTCCTGAAAATCCAACAAGAGCAGTAGTTTTCCCATCTGGAACAAGCATACTTATATTATTGAAAAGATTTTCTTTTCCATAAGAAAATGAAATATTGTTCATTGATATTTCTGCTTTATCTACTTCTGTCATTTCACCTTCTTCAATTACAGGCAAATTTCTTAAATTTATAACAGTATTAAGATTTCGTACGGCAACACCCTTAATACTCTGCATACTTCCTGCTAATTCAAATCCAGAAAAAACAACAAAACTCATAACAATTAATATAATAGCTTTAGTAACTTCAATATCCCCTGATAAATATCTTATTATAGAACTAAAAATTATCACACAAATACCAAGTTTAAATACTAACAAGAATAAAAACTGTGTTGGAACTAAAATTTTTTCTACAGCAAGGAAACCTTTGCGACTTTTTGTAATACTTTCGTTTAGTTCCTTAACTGTATTTTGATCTTTTCCAAATGCTTTAGTTATTCCTATCCCATTTACATACTCAAGCATTTTTTCACTTAAATCCAATTTAAGTCCTAACAATCTCTCTGTTAGTTGATCTGTGCTTTTTTGTGTGAATAAGTTTACTAAGGTTCCAACAATCAAAGTCAACAATATAATTATAGCTGTTGCAAAATCATAAGGTAGTATGAAAATAACCATAATTAGTGTCTGTATTGTACCTACAAGCATTTGCTCAATAATAAAAACTCCTATTGTTTCAAGTTCACCTATAACAGTTGACAATGCTCCTGCTATATTCCCTAAAGAATTTGTGCTGAAATATCCCATGTTTACATTTTTTAAACGATCACCAATATATAATCTATTTTCTGCTCCTAAATTGTACGAAGCAATATATTTGTTTTTATCAGCCAGATATCCAAATATAATTTTCCCCACCAAACTTATAGCTGCAATAATAAAAACAATATACACATCTTTCATTAAAATGCTTTGGTTCGTAAATATATTTTCACAAATTTTGGTCAAACATAATAGAATTGCGCCTAAAGAAACTCCTTCAAATACTCCCTTAAATACATCAAAAATGAGCATTTTTGTTATTTTATTTGAATATGACCCTGACACCTCATATAAAGTTTTTATCAATTCTCTCACTTTATATCACCTCGATTTCTTTAGATTCTGTATATACATCCCACATTTTTTTGTATCTCCCATTTAACTCGAGTAATTGTTTATGAGTACCTTCTTCAATTACTTCTCCATTATCCACCACAATTATTTTATTTGCATTTACAATTGTAGATAACCTGTGAGCTACCATAATCACTGTTTTATCTTTAATTAACTTATCAATAGACTGTTGAATAACTGATTCATTGTCAGGATCAGAATATGCTGTTGCTTCATCAAGTAGTACAATAGGACTATTCTTTAAAAAACACCTAGCTATTGCAATTCTTTGCTTTTCTCCTCCAGAAAGATTTGCTCCTCCCTTCCCTACAATAGTTTGATATCCATTTGGTAGACCCTTTATAAAATTATAGCAACTCGCTTTTTCACAAGCCTCTTTAATTTCATCCATACTCGCATCTTCCTTCGCCATCTTTAAATTTTCTAATATTGTTTTATTAAAAAGAAAGTTTTCTTGCGACACATAGCTAACAAGCTCCATATTCTGTTTTAAAGGCAATTCGTTCAAATTTGTTTTTCCAATTAAAATTTCTCCATTAGAAACATTCCAAAATCCTGCGATTAGTTTTGTAATAGTAGACTTTCCACTACCTGAATTTCCAACGATTGCAGTTAACTCATTTTCATTTGCTTTAAACGAAATATTATTTAATACATTCTTTGACTCTTCATATGCAAATGTAACATCTTTAAACTCTACATCATAAGATTTTATATCTCTTACTTCTTCTCCTCTTTTTAAGTTAGGAATTTCCATTATTTTTTTTATTTCTTCAAATACAACTTTTATATTTGCTATTGTTTCCATATGACTCATAGCTTTTATTAATGGTTTATATGAAGCATATGATAGCAATATACACATGATAAGAGTCCCTACTTCAACACTACCCTTCATAAAGAAATACAAGGAAGCTGGTAAAACGAATACCATAGTTGACGGGATAGTTTCCATAGTTGCTGTCATTGAAAAACAAACACTCAAATACCAATCAAGCATTGCGTTCTTATTCTCTTCAACAGTCTTTCTAAATTTCCCAAATGATGATGCTGATTTATTAAATGCTTTTATAACTTTAATACCATTTACATATTCAACCATTGTCGTATTCATAGCTTTAGCTGCTTCTTGGTATCTTTTAGATTTTTCTTCATAACCTCGCATCATTAACATTGAGAACAATAATCCCAATGGAATTGTAAGTAAATTTGCAATTCCTATTCTCCAGTCCATTATAAAAATTGTTATGATCAATACTATAGGAATGAATATATTAGCAATAACTTCTGGAATCACATGAGCAATCGGTTTTTCCATTTTATCAAGTGTTTCCACCATAAATTGAGACCACTGTCCGCTGCTTTTTCTTTCAACTTCTCCCATAGAAATTTTACTTAATTTGTCAGCTAATAACTTTCTTTTATCTTCAATAATCCTGTAGGCAAGATTATGAGAAATAATAGTAGATATTTCATGAAATAATATACTTGCCATAAATCCCAGAAATATAGCAAAAATATATGGATAATAATTATTTAAATTTGTATTTTTTGCAACCAAGTTATTAATAATGGCTGCTACAGAAAAATAAGGTATTACACCAAATCCTACTCCTATTATCGCAATGAATACAGCTGCGAAAATCTTGCTTTTATGTCCCTTTAAAATATCCATCTTTTACCTTCTTTCATAAAATCTTTTTATTCTGCCATCGCAAATCTCCAATAATTTATTACATGTACTATCAATCAATTCATTATCATGCGTAACAATAAATATAATTTTATTATTTGAAAATTCTTTAATGACTTTGCTTATTTCGAGCATATTTGTATAATCAAGTCCACTCGTTGGTTCGTCCAAAATAATAATTTCTCTATCCATTAACATCCCCAATGCTACAGAAAGTCTCTGCATTTGACCTCCTGATAAGCACATAGGATGACGATTATCTAATTTTTTAAGATCTAATTTTTCTAGAATATTATCTATTTGCTTTTCATCTATTTTAGAATCAAATAAACTAAATTCATCTCTTACAGATTCAGAAAAAAACTGGTGAATTACATCTTGCATAACCATATAACAAAGTTCTCTTCGTTTTTTATATTTTATGGGACTTCCTTTATAGTTTATTTTTCCTTCGTTTTCTTTCAACAGTCCACATAAAATTCTCATTAATGTTGTTTTTCCTTGACCATTTTTACCAGTTATTGCAATAATATCTCCCTTGTTTCCGGAAATATTTATCTTATCTAAAATTTTTTGTTTCTTATTTTCATATTCTAAATTTGAAACTACAAAGTCATCAGATTCACAAAATGTGACAGGATTTGTAAAATCATCATTTTTCTTTCTTACAAAAGTTCTAAGTCCCAGTTTCTTTCGTGATTCGTCAGTAATTGAAGAAAATTCCACATTTGAAAAAACATATTTTATTTTTCCGTCTTGTAAATAAATAGCTCTATCAATTAAATCCATTAAATAATAGAGTCTATGTTCAGAAATAATAATTGTCTTGCCCTGAGCTTTAAGATTTATAAGCATCTCTCTTATTCTTTCAATGCCATACTCATCAATATTTGCAGAAGGTTCATCAAACACATATACATCTGGATTGGTAACATAAATAGATGCAATAGCAAGTAATTGTTTTTCTCCACCTGACATCATAAAAACATTTCTGTTTTTTAATCTTTCAATTCCCAAATCACGTACCACTTTAAAAACTTGTCTTTTTATTTTATCAGGGTTTTCACCTAAATTTTCTAATCCAAATGTTAGTTCACTATCTGAATCTAAATTAAAAAACTGTGTTTTGGGGTTTTGAAAAATTGTTCCCACTTTTTCAGAAATTTCATATATCTTCATTTGTTTTGTGTTTATCCCATTTATAAAAATATTTCCTAATAAATTTCCCTCTAAAAAATGAGGAATCAATCCATTGATTAATTTTGTTATAGTTGTTTTCCCAGAACCAGATTTTCCGCATAATAAGATAACTTCTCCTTGATTAATCTTTATTGAAATTTTCTTTAACTGTTCTTCTAAGCTTCTCTTATAGGAATATGAAGCTTCATTTATATTAATCATGTTTCGTACCTCTTATAAAAATAACTTGAACTTTAAATTAAAGAACATCAGAATGCATAATAGAATAATTATTAGATCCCAAATGTTAAATCCTGCATCATCCATAAAAGTCTTTCTTGCAGGATTTTCTATCCCTCTTACTGTAATAGCCTGAGCTAATTCATCTGCGGTATTAGAAGCTGTAACTATTAATGATATTAGTCCTAATTGTATCTTTTTAAATCCAGTCACGCCTCTTATTTTTATTGCATCTGAGATTAATATTTTTTCTTCTCTTAAAGATGGAAAATATCTGATGCCTATTGCTAGAGAAATAATTAGGCTTTTTGGAAAATGCATCATTTTTAAGGCATACATAATATTTCGTATAGGATTAGTTTTTACAAGAATTTGACCAACTAAAAAAATCGGTATTAACTTAGGAGCATGAATCACCAATAATCCAAAATGTGCTGATATGACATCTGGTAGAATCGGCAAAACAAAATATTTCAATCCCTGTAATAATACAAACATAGATAATGCCTTTAAAGATATTTTAACAAGTCCCATAAATAAGGCTATAATAGCAACAATTAAAAGAATAAAAAAATCTAATTTTAAGCTATTATTTGCAAAGCTAATAATACTAACTGAAATCAAAAAAATGATTTCAGTTAGTGGATTTAGCTTTATAATGCCTCTTACAATACCCTCCATTTACATAATTCCAGCTTTCTCAAAACGTTTTTTGAACATTGTTTTACCTATATATGCACCAATGACTCCTCCAATAAATGCAGTAATGATCATCCCGATAAGTGTTGGAATTGAAATTAAAGTTTGTAATTTATTTACATATTCTGGACTCATTCCCATTTTAATAATAGACTTCATATAAGATTCTTGGAACAACCACATAGGCAATGGTGAGCCAATCAACCCAATGCAAATCAATCCTGAAGATACTATTACGCTTTTTTGACTTTTATATCCCAAAATTTTTCTAGTAATTTCTGCTAAAACCCCTGCAATAACGCAAGTTATGACAATTGTAAAAGTGCATTCTCCTATAGCAAAATATATAATCCCTGTAATTGCTATCAAAAGTAAAGCCGTTCCTGGTTTTGGCACCTTAGAGACCAACAACATGTAAATAAAATTACATATTATGCCTGTCATTGCTGGCCATAATAACCAAAGTATCGGAGAAAACACAGGAATAAACATTACCGCCATGGATAACGCCATATAAATCACTGAAAAAATGCCGATGTTAACTAAATCTTTTGTTTTTAATTTTGATTCATTCATTTGAATACCTCCATTTAAATTTTTATATTTATTTACCAGTTACAATATGATTGATTCAAAATAATCTTTACTGGTAAATTTTTCTTATTTTTGTTTACTTTCCATAAAACGCAGAAAATCGGGATTAACCCGATTTCAAAATTTATTATTTTTTAATTTTATATTATGTTTTCATTTAATAATCCTCCTCCAACCAAAATTCATTGCTGCCTCCATCATATCGATAAAATTTAAGGCTTCATTATATGGATACCTATGTGTGATTACCTCAAATAAAGGCGTACATGCCATTGTATAAAGAACATGAAGTTCATCATCATTCAAATCATTTACTTCTATTTTTTTTTCTTTAAGAACCTCAATTAATTTCTTAGCACCCTGCACTTCGAGATTCACTAAATCATGACGAATTGATTCAAATTCCGTACCCTGAGAACAGTTAAACAGAAGATTAACTATAGGATCGTTTTGGTAAATAAATTCCAATAATTCCCTATTATTATCATCAGATTTTTCTCCAAAAGCTTGTAAACCATTTACTTTAATTTCTTCAATCGCTTGATTTGTCAATTCTTTACTTCTTCTGTATAAGTGATTAAGTGTAGGACTTACAAGTACCTTAAAAATTTCTTCTTTAGACTTAAAATGTTTATATATTGCACCAGGTGTAATTCCTGCGTTTCTAGCAATAGTACGAATAGAAGCCTCTTCGAATCCATGTTCTGTAAACTCGCTTTTTGCACTTTTTAATATTTTCTCTATTGTAACATCTTTGTCTCTCAGTAAGTTTCACCTCCCAAATTAAGATAACACCGTTTACTATATTTTAGCATAAAGAAGCTAATGAAGTCAACAATCACTATCAATTACATTTTTTTATGATAACATATTATTTAATTATCTATAAATTCTATTGTTAGGTCCGCTACTAGTTTCCATTCTGGATCAAGCATACAATCATGACACACATCGTCTAAAACAACGATTTTTGATTTATACAACTTAGCTGATTCCATTACTGATTCTCCGAGTAAACAATTGTCATTTTTAGAATATATGGTTAATATTGGAACATTAAATTCTATTTTTTTAATTGAGGAATAAATAACAGGCAACATTCTTATGCTTAGAGGTTCCTTATTCATTTTATCAATATACTTTTTAGCGTTATTAACTCTTCCAGAAAAAAAGAATTCTTCCCTTGTCAACTTAATATAATTCTTATTAGTAAAGAATAAATTTTTAATCCTGTTTTCAATTGGAAATGGCATTAAAAAAACCATTGATTTCGGCACACAATCTTTATAAGTTTTTAAAAATTCATTTATAAACAAATTACCCATAGAATGTGTTATAAAAATAAACTCTGTATCAATTTTTTTAATATTTTCCCTTAATATTTTCATAGAATCTTTTAAATTTTTAGCTTCTTTTGATAATGCATGCACATGTAAATTGTATCCTTTTTCCTTAAAGTATGGTATAAAATGTTCATTCCAGCACCATTCATAATGAAAAGCTCCACATACTAAAATAATTGTTTCTTTCATGACTACTTATTTATCTCCTCTTTTTATATTTTAACAACAAATAATTGTTGCCCAAATTCATACAAGGCGTGTGTATTTTTAGGATAAGTAAGAATTTGTTTTTTATCAAATGTATCCTTTAATAAATCAAGCCATTCTAATCTATTTAAAAATGTTCTATTTTTCTCTAGCCTAATATCTGTTGGTTTTGTCATCATAAAAACTTGTGAAACAAGCATTTCAGGAGGTTCTTTAACTGGTTCTGCAATTAATATAAGACTATCTTTTTTTACAGTATTATATATCTCTCTCAATACTGTATTTAATTTTCCAGAATTATTTAATACACCTACAGCTATCACTATATCAAAAGTTTCCTTTCCTAACTTTTCCATATCTTTATCTATATCAATCTTTTCATATTCGATGTTACTAACTACATTTTCATATTTGCTTTTTGCACACTGGATAAAAAAATTCGATATATCTGTATATTTATATAATACTTCATCAATCAAATTTTCATCTATTAATCTTTTTAATACGCTATCTGTAGTAGCTCCTATTCCAGCTCCTATTTCTAAAATTTTTATCTTATTAATTCCACTAGAATATTTTTTTACATAATCAGATATAGTTATTGCTACTAAGTCATTAATATATCTATATACCATGTTGTTCTTATATAATGCCTTTGCATATTTCAGGTCTCCCCCAGGAAATAATATAGAATTACATTTTTTCTTTCCATCAAATAATTCTTGTAAATATTTTATATTTTGATTTATATAATCTATAGACAACGGATCTCCTAATTTCCAATCCCATAAGTTCTTTGCATCTTCATAATATCTATCAATGTTATTTTTATTCACGACTTTACGCAAATAACAATTATTATTTTCTAGATGTATAAATTCATTTTCGAATAATATATTTAACCATCTTAATATAATATTTTTATTTCTACTATTAAAGTTTTTTTCAATAATCTCATTTATATTATATTTGCGATTACAATCAATAAAAACACCATTATTTTGAAAAAACAATATCATGGACAAACATATATACATATTTATCGATTCTAAAAATTTATTTACATGAACATGATCTATAAATGAGTACCTTCTTTCAACATCTTGTATACAATGAATATTCATTAAATTAGGTGTTTCATACAACCACTCATTTTTTTCTAAATTTGAGGATAAATATGAGTTTTGTTTTATTGTAAGGTCATCTTTTAAATCAAACTTTCTTACTAAATATTCAAATTCATCAAATAATTGAACATCTTTAATAATCTCGTGTACCTTTGGCAAATATTTTCTTCCATCATTCTTCATATTATTTAAAAAAGTGATCTGTTTTTTTACCAAAAGTAATAATTCATCATTTAAATCTGTTTTATTTTCGACTGTAAAAGATGTTTTTAAATTTAGTAGTTGTTCTGCATTGTATAAATTTATATTTATGTTATCTTTATCAAAAAATAAATTTCTTCTATTTTCCCAGATAATTATATTTTTAAAAATTTCTAAAATCAAACTACCATCTTCAAATACAAACTCCAATTTATTTTCATAGTATTTGCATCTGTTATTAATATTTATAGGATCATATACTTTAAAGCAAAATGTTATTTCCGATATTTTCCCACTAATGGTAATAAATTCATCATGACTAAATGTTTTTATTTCAAAACAAAAATTCTCATTAAGGCTTGACTTAATAATTTTAAAAATAGAAAATAACATATCTTTAGATATAAACGAATCAATATATATTATTTTTTGTTCTTGCATTATTTGTTTCGCTTTTCTTATGAACATTTTTGAAATTTCTGTTTCTTCATATAAATTTCTAATAAGATAGTAACAGTTTTTACTTTTTATTTCCTTTAAATATTTTATTGTATCTTTTTTACTTTTAGGAATTTCTTCAATTACGTTTATTCCTCTATTTAATAGATAGCGAACAATATCTACATCTCTATTAATTTCAGAATTAAATGGAACATATGCAAGTTTAGTATTATTAGGGATATTTTTTATATTTGTAAAAAGTGGCAAATTATTAAAATATGCATCTCTAATTGTTGTCTTAGAATTAACTTCAAAAATTCCTGATATTTCAATTATATCTTTTAATTTAAATAAAGATTCTACAATAAAATTTCCTGATACTTTTCCACAAATAATTGTTTCTATCATTTTTTCACCCCCCACAAAACGATATACTTTCTTTTTTAAATATTTATTATAATATATACTTTATTCTCTATATTTCGCTCGACATATTTTCATTTAACATATTTGCTAAAACTTTTGAGTTTGACTTTTCTTGTACTGAACTATAATGATTGCCTGGTATATAAAATTTTCTAATATCGCCAATAATTATATTCTTCCAATTTTCAGCTAGGATATTAAAGTGCTTATATGCCCCAACATTATCTTTTGCTATATAGTAATCTATATCCCCAAAATATATTTCAGGCATAAATTTTTGAGCATTAAATGACTTTATGAAAATTTTATACATATCTAAAAAAGATTTTTTTGTAATTGAATTTCCCTTATTTTTTACTAAATTATAATATAATTCAAATCTTTCTTGTTGAGATAAAGAATTTAATTTTTTTACATAAAGTATATCTTCTTCGAATCGCATTTTACTCAATATATTATTAACCGTCATTGCATTCTCATAATTATTATCCATATTAGAAAATGCTATATCTAATATATTTGTTTCTTTAAATCCTATATCTGAAATTTCAATATTAAATGCTTGTAAGAAATTAAATTCCAATAATAATTCATCATAATTATAATTTAACAAGCTTCCACCTTCTATAACTGCTAAATTATCTACTAAAATTCCCGCTTCTAATAATCTCCTAGAAACTTCTATTGCAACTACCCCGCTAAAGCTATATCCTATTATTTGAACATTTGTTGGAGAAAATTTTTGTATTTCTTTATAATACTCATTTGCCAATTTTTCAACTAATTCATCTGAATTTATATCTAGATACTTACCTATATCTGATACACCCATCAATAATATATCTCCTTTATTTTGAGAACATAATTCCATTGCTAAATTTTTTAAATTTTCAAGATTTCCAAAAGCTCCATGTAATATAACTCTTAATCTTTTATCCTCGATGGCTGCACTATATTTTTTTGAGTATATAAATTCATCATTAGAAATATTATGCTCTGTAGCGTTTCCGCCTTTCAATAACTCAGAAATCCTATAAAAAGTTGGTTCATCTATTAATTCTCTAAGTATAGATTCAAATGTGCTACTTGATTCAATGCTTTTTATAATTTCAGCTGCTATTTGAGCTAAAATCAATGAATCAGCTCCACATTCATATAAATTCTTATTTAAATTTAATTCTTCTTCATCTAAAAATTTAGCACAAATATTCAATACTTCTTTTGGTATAGATGTTTTTTTTGAATTAAAATTAATAGATTCATTTTCTGCACATCTCAAATAATCCGTTTCATATGAAAAATTTTTCTTTATGTCAACTATACCATTTGAAGTCAATTTGAATTTTTCTAAAAAAGTTATTTTGTCAGGCATCAAATCAATAGGCAAACATATCTTAAGATTATTATATATTTTCTCTCTATTGATAAAAGAATAATCACTTTTAAACTGTTTTATAAACAAAACCATTCCTAATTTCTCTATAACAGATTCTTCTCTTGGTAAAGTAAAGATTTTTTCATTATTTTCATATAATATATTTTTCCATTCTTCTATTGATAAGAAAAATTTGTTTTTCCTTAATGAATCTAATGGTTTTTCCATCATAAATACTTGAGATGCAATTATCCACGGTTCATTACGTATAGGCTCAGAAAATAGTAAGTATCCCTTAGGCGCACATATATTTCTTATATAATTTAAACTACTTACAACATCTTTAGCATTTTCTAAAACATAAGCGCCAATTATTATATCAAAATAATTGTATTCTATTCCTATTTTTATAGGATCTTCATTAATGTCCAATTGATAGATCTTAACATTTTTATTATCTTCAAACTTCTTTTTAGCTTTAGATAAAAAATATTTCTTTCCATCTGTAAAATGATATTCATAATCTACACCATTTAATAAATCTATTATTTTTTCAGATGTTGCCCCAGTTCCGGCACCTATTTCTAAAATTCTTATTTTCCTATGATTATTATTTTTAATATACTCATTAATAAAATTACAGTAAAAATTATTAATAACAATAGAATTTATACTTGTATTATACATTGCATCAGTGTAAATATCAGAACCCTCAGGATATAATATATTTACTGGATCAATCTTCCCATTTAAAATTTCTACTAAATTATCCGTGCTGTCTTTGACATACTTTAAGTACTTCAAACTATTATCATTTTTAACATCCCATTTTAAAAAAACTTTTGTCCATAAATTAGCAATATCATCATATGTCAAAATAGACTGAATTTTATAATCTCCATTTTCAGCATATATTATATTTTTTTCTATCAATTGATATAACCATCTGTCAATTATCCAATTATATTTATTATCATTTAATTTCCTTTTTCTTTTATATAAGTCAGAATTTGGTTCTTTTTTTAATATGTCTGTATCTATCATTGCATTTAGTATAGCATTTAAACATATTTTATCTCTTATATCGCATAATTCCCTATATTTCTTACTAAATAAGTATTCCTTATTTTTAATATCTATACCCTCATTATTATTAAATAAAGTTTCATAATGCGAATCTAATTTATCATCTCTGTCTTCTCTAGCAATTGTTACTACTGATTCAATAGGAAATTCTTTTTTATTTTCATTTACCATTACAATAGCATTTGAAATTACTTTTTGCTTAATTAAAGCATTTTTTATCTCCTCAAGTTCTATTCTATTGCCTCTTATTTTTACCTGAGTATCTTCCGTACCTAAAAATTCTATTTCTCCACTTGATAAATAGCGACCCAAATCTCCAGTAGAATAAAGTCTGATCTGCTTTAGAGGATGAATAAAGAACTTTTCTTCTGTTAACTTTTTATCTCCTAAATACCCTTCCGCCAAGCCACTACCAGCTATATATAAATTACCTTCGCAATAAACTGGACAATCTTCAAAATTTTTATCTAATACATAAATTTGTTGATTAGTGAGCGGTTTCCCATACGGAATGCTTTTCCATCCCTTTTTAATACCTTTATATTCATGATAGTTAGACCATATAGAGGCTTCTGTAGCACCTCCCAATACTATTATTTTAGATTCTACAAAAGTTTTTTGCACCGCATTAGGCATATTTAAAGGAATCCAATCTCTTGATAGCAATATTAGTTTAATAAAATTTTGTTTTTTTGATAAATTTTCTAAATAATTTAAATATAGTTTCATTAATTCTGGTACCATATTTAATATAGACACAGAATTTTCTTCAATCAATTTATCCCAATGAGCAGGATTTAAATACTCACTTTCATCAGGATATACAATAGTTCCTCCAACTGATAGCATTCCAAAAATATCATAAACAGATAAGTCAAAATCTAATTTTGATATTCTTAATATGCAATCTCTCTCAGATATTTCAAATTTTTGATTTATATCATATATAGTATTAAATACTGCACCATGATTTATTACAGCACCTTTTGGATTTTCAGTAGTCTCTGACGTAAACATGATATAAGCTGCATCAGTCGAATTGATATGTTCTATATTAAACATATTTATCAAATCTAACCTATAATTTACATCATCAATGTTCACAAAATTTCTTTGTCTGCTATCATAACAACTGCCATTCGTCAAAATAACTTTACAATTACATTGTTTTAAAATATTTTCTAATCTTTTTTCTTCTATATTAAAATCTACTGGAACATATATAGCTCCTACCATAAGTATTCCAAGAATAGTATAAACTTGACTTTTATTATGTGGTAGTTTTACAATTATATGCTCACCTTTTTTTACATTTTTTTCTTTCAATGCTAAAGCTATAGATACAGACTTATTATATAATTCTTTATAAGAAATTGAGCCTCTGGAGTCTATAATAGCCGCCTTATCTGGATAAGATTTTACTTTTTCTATAAAATCTTCTAATAATGTCTTATTATTAATTTTTTTATTTGTAGCATTAACTTTTTCTCTAATTTCACGTTGCCACTTAGGTAGATCAATTTCAAGACGTTTCTCCCAAAATTCTTCATTGTTCGATAAATTTATTAAAATCTTCTTAAACTCACTAAACATATCCTCCAACATATCATCTTCAAATATTCCTTCACGAACATCCCAATTAACCTGTAAACCTAATTCAGTATCCATAGCTTGACAATCAATAAATACTTGCGGTGTTTGAGATATTCCATACACATATCTTCCTATCAACCTCTTTTTAATTAACCCTATTGCACTTGTAAATACATACGGCGCTAAAAATTCTTTGGAATTATGCAGTTTAGCAATATCTCTTAATATATTAACTCCAGGATATGCACTATTATCTATTGAGCTGAATAATTCTTTATTAACTTCTCTTGCTAACTCTGAAAAAGATTCTTTTATGTTTTTTATCGAAATTACCGATGTATTTGTAAAATCTCCTACTAAATATTCTATATTTTCCCCTAAATTTTTCTTGTTAAATAAAGTTAAATTTATAAGAAATTCTTTTTCTGTACTCCATTTTTTTAGTACTTCACTATATACAGTCAATACTGATGCTGTCGGTGTTAAAGCATGGTTTTGAGCTAAAATTTTAAATTTATCCCACATATCCTTATCTAATGTTAAAGACAATCTTTTAAACTTACAAACGTCCGTTTCTTTTAGCGTTTTTAAAGGTATTACTGGAGATGTCTTTAATTTTCTAGTCTTTTGACTCCAATATGCTTTCGCATTCTTGTATTCCGAGTTTTCTTTTGTCTTTTCTTCACTTATTATATAATTCCTAAATGATATCTTAGATTGTCTATCATTCTCTATTCCTTTAAAATACTTCATCTCAAACTCTAATAAAAGTTGCCATATACTTGACCAATCACATATCATAAAATCCATCGAAAAGTGTAAAATTGATTTTTCTCCATAATTTGATACTCCAATATCAAACATCGGCCATTTTTCTAATTGATAAACTTTATCCTCTAACTGTTCTCTAATAGATATCCTATCTCCAGTAACAACCTCATATTCTGGAACTTTTTGTAGTATTTTTTGATATCCTTCTTTAAATATAACTGCCCTCAGCATTTCATGTTTATTTATCAAGTAATTCCATGTATCTTGTACTTTTGAAACGTCTAAATTATCATATAAAAATTCTTGATAAATGTGACAAGATACATTTCCATATGAATGTAAGTCATCTCTTCCATAAAGATATGATGTCTGAACTGGAGATAATGGAAATGGTGCATAATCATCTTTAACATCATATTTATTCTCAAGTTTTTTAATGTATTCTTTAAGTCCCTCTTTATTTAATTTTAATTCCATTAAAATATCTTCATCTAACTGACCATTTATGGATTTATATTTTAACTTTTCACCATCAACATACAACTCAATACCTTGCTTAGAATATTTTTCAATTATTTCTTTATAACCGTTCTCCATTATTTACCTCCTTATTAAATTATTCATCAAGAATTTTTATATCACTCAGCAAAAGCAGCTTCTCTTTACTAGTCTCCATAAACTTTGCATATCCCGCTTTTTTCTGCAAAATTTCCCATTTTTTAGATGTTGATAGTTCCCTGTTTACTCGACGAATATCAAGTTTGCCTGAATTCATATATTTCTTCATTTTAATCAATTCTGCTGTTATTGAATCAATCCAGTATGTTTGAAAAAATTTTGAAGTACTCGTTTCTTTTAAAGAATTCAAAACCTTGTAGATTGACTCTTTACCTATATTTAAATCGTCTTTAGCTCCTTTTAAATATGTTCTTGGACGCCAAGCAACATCTCCATAAGCATCATTTAGCGATAATACTCCATCTTCATAATAAAGTTTAAAACTATACATTAATTGCATATTGTAATCAGGTGTTTTGGGATTTAATTGATTATTGAATTCTATTAAAATAGGTAATTTCCCTATATTTCCATATAATATATCAAATGGGCCTAATCCCTTTATTATATTATTATCCAACTCTAAATCACCTAAAATACCAGAAATAGCTAATAAATCCAAAGCTACATATGATAATTGTGTAGAAAAAGAAACACTTATATATTCTAACTTAGAATATATATTTAATTTTTTTGCATACACTGCAAAGCTCTGCATATTTGATAAATTTGAATATAGATTTGCAGTCATGTAAATAAGGTTTTTCTCTCTTGCTAGCTTATAACATTTATATAAATGTTCTTGATAAACAGGTTGCTCTTGAATTACGTTTATTCCTTTATTTAGTAAATCTATGCACAATCCTGTTCCATCCCCACCTGTTCCCTCACTTCTAACAATAACGCAAGCTAAATCTATATCTGATGGCAATTCTTCAACATTAAAATACAGTGGTATATTATATTTCTTTGAAAATGTCTTTGACCTTTCACTACCTCTTCCGATAATACCAACAATTTGAAAATCTGATTCGGCTCTCTTTAATGCTTTTAAATAAAATTCCCCAAAATTCGTGCCACAAACTATGGCTTTCAATCTTTTTTTCATTTTATATTTCTCCTTCAAAGATATTATTCAATTTCAAATTTGTTCCTTTCATCAATTTGTAATAAAATGTTGTATCCATTTCCATCATCTTATCAAGTAAACTATTTAATAAAGGAAACTCACTCATATCTTTGATTTCAGTTTTATTACCATGTTCTAGAGCTAAAATGGAAACAGCTGCTACTGTTAGAGCCGTTAATCTAGTTGGTGAAATGCTTTTTAAAATCATATTAGCATCTATAGTATTTTTATTTTTTATTCCTGTTGCCTCTAAGATAAATCCTCCAAAATCTTTTTTTTCAATATTATCCAAATTGGATAAATCCACTAATTTTTGTGCCATTACATTTATATTTTCAATGTTATCGGAACGAATATTCTTTAAAAAATTGCAAACATATCCGTTCTTTATGCACATATAAAATATGGCATTTTCCACACCTATTTGCCTACAAACTTTAATAGTTCTTTTATCAATATACGGAAATGGCACCCATCTTTCGCTGCTTATTGGCAATGTTATTGTTTTATTTTCTGCCAAATATGGTTCTATCTTCCCTGAATTTAAGATTGATCTTGCATAAAACCCATCTTCACTTAAATATCTCAAGTATTCTTTGGCTGCATTATAAGTAAATTCTCCATTAGAGGCGTAATACATTTGAAAACTAAGGGTTTTATCAAAAACTCTAGAAATAATAACTGGCAATGCTTCTATTAATCCTGGCGATGAACCAACTCCATGATATATTGTTCCTCCTTCAAAAACAGATTTCTCATAGAAATTATAATAACTTAAGTCAATGAGAATACATTTGTTTTTATTAACTGTATCTATTAAATTAAATATTGATGAATCTGAATACCCTGAACAGTTTATAATACAGTCACATCCATCAACAAACTCAATACAAGTATTTATATCATCCAAATCTATAAACGCAAAAGTATTCTTACTCTTATAAACTTTTTCTTTTTTTCTATATCCCAACTTTATATCTTTGATGCCATAATCATTCAAAATTTTAGTACATTCTGAACCAATATCTCCAGTAGCTCCAATTATTCCTATCATATTTCACCTTCTACTACCTCCATACCTAACTGTTTTGAATTTATCAAATTTAACATTTTTTCAAATTCAGGATTTGAAAAAATTTCATTTAATTTTAGGTTGCATTTTAATCTTCTTTCTATCTCAACTAGAAGCTTTGTTGCAGATAAGCTATTTCCTCCAAGCTTAAAATAATTAGAATTTCTATCTACATCATCTATATCCAAATTTTGCATCCATATTATTTTTAAGATTTCTTCTAAATTTTCATTATGATTTTTTAATTGTTCTTTTATTGTTGCTTTATCAGAGACATCCACATCAAAAGAGTCCAATGACAGCAAAACAATCTTCTTATCGAAATCTAACCCAATTTCATTTTCTAAGTTATTTATCAACTCAAGATGATCTGTATAGTTTTCTGATTCGAGATAATAAGCAATATTATTTTCTATCGAAAACATAGTATTTTTTAAAAAATATTTTTTGGCTATTTCCTTAATGTAATCAACTTTATAAAAAAACTGCGTACGTTTTTCAGTTTCTACATTAAGATTTTTTTCTTGAAAAAATATGGCTGTAAGTATAGATATTGGATCCATTTTACCAAAATCAATTACATGAATTTTTCCGTTTCTTTTTAACATTAGTTTTGAGGTTTTGAAAAAAGATTCAACATCTTCAATTTGATGTAAAAAATTAACAGAAATAATGTGATCAAATCTACTTAAGTAATTATCTTTTAAAAATTTCTTATCATTGCAATCATTTAATAAAATTACATTGTTTAAATATTTAATTCTGCTGACTAAGTTATCTTTTATTGTGCAATCTACATCATTAACAATGCCTATTGTTAACCTTTTAATATCTTTACTTTCATTATTGATGTTTTTAATTAATTTATCTAATAAACTCTCAGTAAACTCACTTCTAATGCCTAGTTTTGCTGGGGATATTTCATTATCTAAAAGCAAAAGCTCTTTTTTATTATTATTCTCAAGTATATCTACAAATAAATTCTTTTTTAGTTGTAGTTTTCTATATAAAGAATCCTCTGCGATTTTTACTTCATTCATCTCATCTGCTTTAAAATCTTTCACATATTTCAACCAGTATTTAATTATATTTTCATTCTTGTTGTCTATTTTTATTTTTTTAACATTAATTTCAGTTAATAAATCTAATAAAAATTTTTGGACAAAATACTTTCTCTTTTTTACTTCATTGTCTGTATTAATATTATCAATATAATTTATCTTAAATTCCGATTTATCTTCCTCTAATTCTGGTTCAACCAGGAGCGTTTTAACATTTTCTTGTGAGATTATTGTTTTATATTTACCACTATAAATTCTTTTTTGATACTCAATATTAAACTTTTTTCTTTTCATATTATTCCCTCCATAGTTGATTTATCAAAAATTAGAGCATATTTCATTTGAAACATCAATATACTTACCTATCATCCAAATAATATCCTCTTCATATAATAATTCATCTATATAATCAAAAGTAATCACAATACTATCATCAATCATTCTTATATGATGATCTAGATAAACTTGAGGTGTTTGACTTAATGAACATATTTCATGGAATCCATTTTTGCAATTGTTATAACTCTCTCCAATCATACAGGTAACTACTATTGGAAACAATTTATTTATTCCATTCTCTTGCCTAGCTTTATTTATAACATTAATCCCATCAAAACATCTATATTCTAATAACTTAAATATTTGTTTTTGGGTTTTTTTGATGGACTCTAATATAGATTTATATTCATCTTTATAGCTAATTAATCCTATATTTGTAAATTCTCCCAACAATTCATCTGCATTTTTAACTACTGGTAATTTCCCAAATAATGTTGTTGTTATTGTTAATTCGTCAGTCTCAATTAAGTCAGACAATACTTTCATATAAATAGTGATTAATATAGCAGACAACGTTACACCTCTTAGTTTTGAATAATGTATTAAATTGTCAGTTTGTTCTTTACTAAAACGATATTCTTTTCTTTTAAAATTGTATTCTTCTAAGTCATTAATCGGCATTTTTGTTCTTAAATTCGGTGCTTTTGGTAGTGTTTTTATCATTTTATTCCAATATTTTTCAGCCTCATCTAAAAGTCTCTTATTAAACGCAAGTTCCTTATATATTCTTAAATTCATTACATAATCTTTATAAGATACATCGGAAAAACTTATTTTTTCTCCTTCGTATAACGCAAAAAGCTTATATATCATATTACCTGCACTCCACGCATCTAATATAGAACAATCAAAACTTATGTGGAGTACATCATTTTTATTCCCGCCATTAATTTTCTTTCCAACTACGAATTTAAACATAGGCCATGTTTCGATATTATACTTCATATGCGATAAAATCTTTCGCATTTTATACCTATCCTCTTTAGAATTATATTGATATTTAAAAACTTTATATTCAGGAACTTTTTCCAGTATAATCCCTCTACCATCCGATAATAAAATCAATCTTAAAATATCATTTTTTCTAATCATCAAATTAATGTTTTTTTCAAGATTAGCAATATTTAAATTTTGCTTTTCAAATTCAATATAATAATGAGCATTAACTTTATTTAAAAATTCCCCATCTACTTGTCCAGCCATATATGCCAACTGAAGTGAACTCAATTCCAAAGTGTTTTCTTGTGCTTTTGATAAATATCTGAGTAAATCCTCTTTGTTAACTTTAATTTCGTTGATTACCTCTTCATTGTATAATTCTTTTTTGATTCTATATTTTAATTTTTTATCTTCCACAAACAAAAACATTCCCTGTTTTCTCAGCTCATTTACATAATCAAATAATTCTAAGTCTGTACTATCATTTTTTAGTTTCATTTTTTCATCCCTAAATTTTTTAAAGCTTGTAAATGGTTAAGATGTTCTTCACCAAATTTAACATTTTTAGGAAACCCTATTTCTTTCATTATTTCTCCCCATTTTTTCGAAACTATTATTTCCTTTTGCGTTCTTGTAATATTATTTTTTCTTTGTTTAACATTTTCAATAAATTTTTCAATTTCTTTCCTTATGGCATTCGGAAAAACATCATAAAGTATAGTTTCATATGTCAAGTTACTGTAATTTGCCAAGCTAAATTTTATTGGCTTATTTAAATAATTAACATCAATTTGTTTTGAATCTAACACAATATTATCAGATATATTCATTCTATCCCTCCATATTACAGATCCAAAGGTATCTTCAAGATCTAATCTTCCACTTTTATAAAAAAAAGTAATTTTATGAAGAAGATGCATATGGTTATTCCCATCCACATCAGAAACCTCATTATGAATTTGTAAGTTTACATCCAATTGCCCATTTGACAAAACAACACGATTAAAAGGGTATCTTTTCTCTGTTAACGTTGGAATTATATTAAAACTTCTAAGAAGAGGTAATGCTTCGTTCAGAATACCTATCAAAGAATAAAGAAGTTGCGAAGATGTCATGATATCTACATGTTCAAGAACATCTTTTTTATTTAAATATTTTGCAGCTTCAATAAATTTTTCAATAGTTTCCAATGAATTATATAAATTCCCTACTATATAATATGAGTTGAATTCATGAGCCAACTTTAAGCAGTTCTCTATCTCTCTATAATGAATTGGATGTTCCTGTATCACATGAATTCCTTTTTTTAAGAGACTCTCTGACAATTCAGTTCCCTTACCTCCCAATACAGAAGATTTAATTATAACAAATGCAATATCTATATTTCCTGGAATAGAATCTACATCAACATATAGTGGAACATTATGTTCTTCTGCACACCTCTTAGAACGACTACTTCCAAAAGCTAATATACCTACCAATTCAATATTATTTATTTTTTTTATCGCATTTATATAGGATTGACCAAAAGTTGTTCCACAAACTATCGCTTTCATCATAATGTTCCTCTCTCCAAATACATCATTTCAAAAAATCCATCAACTTTATTACCAAATTTTCAATATATGGAGTTTCCATAAATTCTCCTAATTCTAAATGAAAGCCATATCGTTCCATTAATGTATTAGATAGTTGTATCATATTTAAAGAATTCCCTCCTAGTTTAAAGAAGTTATCTTCTTTTTTTATTTCTTCAATTTTTAAAATTTCTTTCCAAATTTCTGATATAGAATAAAGTAACTCAGTGTTCAGTTTATCTTCTGTTTTCTTGTTTGATTTATGAATATCTTCATCAGGTTCATTATTTTGATAAACTGATAAGTCTTCTCTAATACATACATTATTTTCAGTATCTTTATTTTCCTTATAATTAATTTTAGTGGAAAACGTATTGGTATTATTTATTATAGTATCCAATAAGTTTCCATAAGACTCAAACATCCTATCTAGCAACTGTGCCGTAAATATTTCATCAATGGAATCCCAAATTATTTTTAATTTGCCGTCCATTTCCATAACTTGATGATCAAGCCAAACTTGTGGTGTTTGAGAAATATTATATACAAGTTCTCCTAGCCAAGTATCTTTCCTGCCTTCAGACAAACCTAATCCACTTGTAAATACTATAGGCATTAAAGAATATCTATTGTTAGAGTATTTATTCCTTAATTCTCTTCCAAATTCTACAGCACTATATGAATTGTGTTTTGTATCTTCTAATAATTGTTTTTGCAACATTTTGGATTTTTCTAGCAATGAATCGCTAGTACAATTTTTTACTTCAAGAAATGTTAGGTTAGTAAAATCTCCTATGATTTTATTTATATCCGGATGAATTTGTTCCTTGTTAAACTGTGTAATATTTAATACAAATTCATCATTTAATGAATATTTCCTAATTATTTCAGAAAATAATGTTATTAATAAAATTGTCAATGTTATGTTATTTTCTCTTGCGATTCCTTTTAATTTATTCAATCCATAAGAATCAATGATTTTTTCTCTTCTATTAAAAGTTTGTTCTTCTATATCACTTTCTAACTTTGCTATTTCAAATTTAGGGGCTTCCAAAAATCCATTCAATCTATTCAGCCAATATTTTTTATCAACCTGATATTTAGATGTGTTTTTTACTTTTCTAATTTCTAAAACATAATCTCTAAATGAAACATCTGGTAATTCCTTATAAAAATTTTCATCATTATATCTTAATTTCAATTCATCTAGAATATAGAACATACTCCAACCGTCTAAAATAATATTATCTAAACTAATGTGGAGTCTGGATTTAATTTCATCTAAAATGCTAAGTTTGAAATTAAATATAGGCCATTTATCTATCTTTAATATTTCGTGAGACATAATATCTCTAGTCAATTTTAAAGCTTCCTCTTGTTCAACCTTATTAAGACATGATAAGTTATTAATATCTAACATAAATGGTGGAACTTTTTCCAATATCTGTTGTGTTCCATTGTTTAAAATTATCGCCCTTAACATAGAATGATACTTAATCATATCATTTATTATCTTTTGAAGTTTATTAGGCTCAATATTCAAACAATCTAATTCGAAGTAACAATGTGTTGCTACTGAACCTAAAGAATACATTTTGTTTCTTCCTATCCAATATGCAAATTGCACATCCGTTAATGGAAATGGCTCATTTATATTTTCAACATCAGGTATAATTTTTTGAAATGATAAATTTCTCTTTTTGTCAATTTTTTTAATATACTCTGAAAGTTCTCTCAAAACAGGATATTTGAAGATGTCTCCAATTGATATTTGTACACACAATTCTTTCTGTACTTCGGAAACAATTTTCGTCGCTGTAAGAGAATCTCCTCCTAATTGAAAATAATTAGAAGTCGATAATACATTCATATCATTTAAAATTTCTTTATAAATATTGACTAATTTCCTTGTAATTTCATCATACTTTTCTGTTTCATTTTTACCTTCAATACTTTTGCTATCATAACCAGAATCTTGATTATCATGTCCTTCTATCAATTTCCTTAATTCTTTTCTATCAATTTTACCATTTTTATTTAAAGGCATTTCTCCTACTATTACAAATTCAAATGGAATCATGTATTCAGGAAGCTTGTTCTTTAAAAATTTAATTAATTCATCTTGTTCAACATCTATTTTGTTATTTTTAAGAACATATATCATACTTCCCATTTTGTTAATTTCAGTCTCATTAGATAAATACTCAATTTTATATTTACAATTTTCACTTGCATTTTTAATGTTTTTAATATTTGGAATAATTTTTCCATTACGCTCTAACAAATCAAAATCAATAAAACCACGTTCTAATACAGATGCACTAATTTCTGGTAATAATAATTCATCATTTATTTCAGTTCCAATCACAACGCCCATAGGAGATAATATGGTTTTTATATTACGCAACATATCTGAAATATTATGAGAACGATGTAGTGAATTATATAATATGACAATATCAAAATTTTCCGTTTTAAAATTTTCCAAATACTTACTTGAAGAATTTATTTTTATAAACTCGAAACAAGTATATTTATTTTTTATGTCTTCAAACTCATTTGCAAAATATAGTGAATTGTCCGTATAAACATATTTTTCGATTTTATCTTCAAAGTTTGTAATTACCTCTTCTGTTAATTCGCTATTTCTTCCACCTATTTCTAAAATCTTAAGCTTTTTATTTTTGCCATCAAATACCATCTTTATAGTTTCAATAAGTTCATTTATATTTTCTCTATAATTTTTCAGTTTTCTCAAAAGTCTGGAAGGACTAAGTTTAGATTCAGAAGCATAAAACACATCAATAGCTTGTTTCTTACCCTGTATAATATCTACCACATTATTTTTGAAATTATCTAGGTTGACTGTTGTGTCTAATGCTATATCTATTTTTTTAAATAAGTAAATACCGTCTTCTAAACTTATCATACTATGCTCTTGCAATAATAATAGCCATCTTTTTACGAGCAATTCGTATCCTATATCTATTTCTCCAAATTTCATTATTTCATCAAAAGAATACCTTTTTCCTTGACTAATACCCAAATCCATGAAAATAGAAAATATCAAACCTAAAACCATATTATTTTCACTATTTAGATACTCATCATAATCAATGTATTCAGATTTCAGTTTATTTATTTTTTCATTACTACTTAATCTAGTTAATGTATGATCCTTACTCTCATTACTTTCAATAAATGCGACCAATTGATTATTAGTGCCTATCTTAATAACATCAACAACAGCTTTATTAATTTTAGGATTTCCAATTAAAGCATCTTCAATTTCTCCAAGTTCTATTCGATGCCCTTTAACTTTTACCTGATTATCAAGCCTTCCTAAAAATTCAATAGTTCCATCATTCCATGTTCTTCCAGCATCTCCAGTTCTATACCATTTAACTCCATCCGATTCTACAAATTTCTTTTCTGTTAATTCCTTATCTCCCCTATATCCCTTTGCAACACCAACCCCACCAATTAACAATTCTCCTTTAACATAGTTAGGACATATTCTTCCTAAACCATCAACTACTCTATAGACTTGGTTCTTTAACGCTTTTCCATATGGAATAGAAATCCAATTTTTAGGTATTTCCTTTGGAATATTGATATAATTTGACCAAATGGAAGCCTCTGTTCCTCCTCCCATTCCAACTACAAGAGAATTTTTGCTTCTGTTATAAAATCTTTTAGGTAATGTTGTTGCAATCCAGTCTCCAGAAAGAAAAACTAATCTCAATGGAATAGAAACATCTTTACCCTCTGCCATAGTTACTAGCATATCAAAAAGAATTGGCACCGAATCCCACATTGTTACTTCATATTTTTCAATAAGTTTTAACCAAAGTTCCGGATCTTTGAAATTATTATCATCTAAAGTAATGATGGTTCCTCCAGCCGATAATATTCCAAAAATATCATAAACTGATAAATCAAAATCAATTGCTGATACCATTATTACGCTATCATTGGCATTTACTTCATATCTTTCATTTAAGTCATTGATTGTATTAACAGCACTATTGTGTGCAATTTCCACACCTTTAGGAATTCCCGTCGTTCCTGATGTCATAATTACATAGGCTGTATCAAACGGACTAATATTGACAGGTTTTTCAATTATACTTTGAATAGTTGATTGATCCATATCAACAAATGTGATATCTGTATCATCTAAATTAAAATCCCTTATTGTATTTTTATTGGATAAGACATGTTTTATTCCTATCTGTTCATATATTTTTCTTCTTCTTTCGTTGGGTTGATTAATACCGATAGGAACATATGCTGCGCCAGCAAATAAAATTCCTAAAATACCAACTATTTGACTATATCCCCTTGGCAATGTTATTCCCACGTAGTCATTCTTTTTTACTCCAAAAGAAATTAAATTTGTTGCAATAATTAACGCCTTTTTGTATAAATCTCCATAAGTTAATTCAATACCGGATTGTGCATCCACGATAGCAACTTTTTCCGGGTTTACTTTAATCCTATCAAGAAATTCTGTATAGAGAGTTTGTTTAGGGTAACTCAAAGGCAAAATATTATTTAATTCTTTTTCTCTATCTTCAATCTGATTCAACGGAAGAATTTCAGGCAATCTATACCAATTTTCATTATCACTTAATGATTGTAATAAAGTGTATAAAGAGTCGAACATATCATCAATCATTCCATCTGGATATAATTCATCAACCACATCCCAGCATAATACAATCTCATCATCTACTAAATAAGTTTGAAAATCGAGCCAAACTTGTGGAGTTTGTGATACCATATAGTTTATTTTCCCGAATATTTTTCTTGTTTCCTGAGTCTCTAAAGGATAATCTATATTACAAGCAAACACCACAGGTGCAATATTGATAGTTTTTCCAACTTCTTTATAAACATCTCTTAGTACCTGCACTCCAGAGTATGAGCTGTGAGAGGCATTTTCTAAAAATGTGCCAGATATAGTTTTCACTCTATCTAAAAATTTTTCATTCTTTCTTTCACACTCAACTAATAGAAGATTAGTAAAATCTGCAACCATTCTTTTAACACTATTATCATTTACATCTCTATTGAATAATGGCACATTGATCACAAATTTTTCTTGATTTGTCCATCTTTCAATAATCATTGAATATGCTGATAACAGAACCATTGATGGGGTAACTTTATTTTTATATGCATTTTCTTTAATCTTAATCCAGTTTTCTTTGCTAATAATTTTCTTTCTTCTTGAAAAAACCACTTTTTCAATCATTTCTGGTTTTTTGTTAATGGGTAAGTTAGATGCCTCTAAAGGAAAACTGGATTCAATTTTTTTCTTCCAGAATTCCTTATCTTTTTTGTATATTTCGTCATCTATTTTTCGTTCCTCCAGATAATTTTTAAAAGTATAATTGCTATCTATTGAAACTTTATCTTCTCCGCAGTACAGCTCTACAAGTCTACTCATTATAATGCCTATGCTCATTATATCTGCAACTAGAATATCAATATCTAAAAATATTCTATGTTTTTTATCCTTTAGTAACGCAATGCTAAGGCTAGCTACTTCTCCAACTTCTATATCAAATTTTCTATGAGACATTTCTTTTCTCATTTCCAATAGTTTTATGTCTGCATCTTCTTCAGATAGTGAAGTATAATTAAAAATTTTAACTTCTTTTGAGTATGGTTCTTCCATAATTTGCTGAGTACCATTACGGTTAAATTTTGCTCTAAGCATTGGATTTTCCATTTGTAAACAGTTCCAAGCAGCAGTTAATTTATCTGTTACAATCTCTTGTCCATCAATTTCTAAGTATGCGTGACACCCAACACCACCTAGAACCTGATCTTCTTCTCTCCCTACAAAATAAGCATACTGTACATCCGTTAAAGGGAACTCTTCCGAAATATTCTTTTCTCTTGATTCAGTCTTTTTATCAATATTTTTAATATTTGCTTTTTCAATAAGTCTAATCCAATCTTCAAGTGTAGGATTTTCCATTAGTTTTGCAAACGATAATTTTAACCCTAATTTTTTAAGCTCTGAAACTATTTGCATGATTTGGATAGAGCCTAAACCCTTTTCAATCAAATTGTCTTTTCCTGAAGGTTTAAATCCATCTAAGTTTGCTTGTAACACTTCATCAAGAAGTCGTACTGCCTGTTGTCTAGTTTGATATGTTTCCATATTGTAGCCTCCTTATCTATTTAATCATTTGTTGTTTTAATTTACTTTTATCTACCTTTCCAACGCTTGTTAATGGCCATTGATCAACATACTGTACTTCATCCGGTAACTTAAAAGAAGCAAGTCCTCTTTCTACCAAATAATTCCTTATATCTCTAAGTGTAAGAACGGTACTCCCCTTCAAAATAAATACACCTATTTTTTCTCCGAGAGTCTCATCGGGTATGCCAACAATTTGCACTTCTCTAATATTCTTATTTGTAAGCAAAATATTTTCCAACTCAGAAGGAACTATTTTTTCTCCAGCACGATTTATAATCTCCAACACACGACCAACAATTTTATAATTGTCTCCATATAACTTAGCGGCTCTATCTCCTGTTCTTAAAAAACATTCTTCTGTAAACTGAGTATCATTTAGTTTTGATGAATCATAATATTCCAAAATAGTATATGGTCCCCTAACTATTAGCTCTCCAAAATCTCCATCAGGAACCTCTTTCCCGTTTTCATCAACAATACGAGCTTCGTCAAACTCACTTAACTTCTTCCCTTGAGTATGTAATCTGTCATAATCATCGTCCAAAACCCTAGAGCAAGTAATCAACGACTCACTCATGCCATACAATTGCAATAATTTACAATTAAATTCTTCCTGAATCTTTTTTGCTAAGTTAGAATCAAGAACAGATCCACCTATCTGTATATACTTCAAACTGCTGATATCAGCATCATCATTTTTAAGATATTCTATACACATATTAGCTAAAGTAGGTACCAATGCCATAATGCTAACTTCCTGTTCCTCAATCAAAGGTATTATTTCATCAGGACTGGATACTCTACAAGTAACCACCTTACCACCTTTTGACAATGTCCCAATCATTCCCGGACAACAAAGTGCAAATTTATGGCTCATAGGTAAAGCTGCCAAATACACTGTATCTTCATTCATATCTGTTGCATTTGCCAGTTCTTTTGCTAAATATATAAATTCACAATGCCTATTAGGTATTAGTTTCGGAAATCCGGTTGTACCTCCTGACAATAAAAATATAGCCGTTTCCTTATACTCTAATTCTTCAACAAATTTATTTTTTCTATTTTGTCTTAAGGTACATAACTTCTCATATTTCTCTGTTTCGCCAATCAAATAAACTTGTAAATCTTCTTTCGTATCTTCTATAATATTAGACACCATATCTTCATATGAAAATCCTAAGTACCTGTTAATTCCAATATATGCTTTTGCATTTGTTTTATTTAAAATTCCCTTAACTTCTGAATATCTATGACCCATCAAGATAATTACAGGAATCACTCCTATACTCATCATTGCAAATAAAATTATAATGAATTCTTTGCTATTAGGAAGTTGAAATAATACTTTATCTCCCTTACAGAAGCCTTGATTTAAAAGTCCATTAGCATAACAATCCACTTCATCTTTAAGTTGTCTATATGTCAATTCTTCATTTTCATCTACAACTGCTACTCTATCGGCGTATGTATTTGACCACATTTTCAAATGTTCGCCAACAGTTAGATGCTCCCAAACATCTTTATCATAAAAGTTGATTAATTGTCTCTTAATCTCTAAATTCATAATATTTGCCCTACCTTTTTAATAGCATAACGCAAAAACAAATTTTTCTTTTTCAAAAATCAAAATCTCCTTTTGAATATTATTTTCTTTATCTATAACTTTCATTACATTATTATTTTTATTAATAACATCAACTGTTTCCAAATTTTGAATTAAACCGACTCCTTTATATTTTAAATAAGCTTCTTTAGAAACCCAATATTTGTAAAAGTCTTTCAAACCTAATATTTTTTCATTGTTAATAAAAAAATTATTCTTAATTTCACTATAATCTATATTTCTTTCTATATTTTCAATATCAACTCCTATATCATTTCTTGAGAAAGCTACTATTGAAAATCCTGTGGTATGTGATATATTAAAATGTAAATTCAAATGATTTCTAATATATGGTTTATTATATTTACCGTAACGCCATCTAATCTCTTCGAATTTTAGTTTCTCAATTTTAGAAAATAGCAAGTTTACTATTGCTTTTGTTACAGCATAATTAATTCTGTCACTTTCTTTTCTATACTTCCACATAATTTCAATTTGATCTTTACTTAAATATGGAATACATTCACTTATAATTCCATAACTATTTGTTTCTACAGCAACTACTGCTATACAATCATCATGTATAAATTGAACTACCTCATTAATGTCAAATTTTGTTAGTTCTGTAATTTTAATTATTTTTAACGTTTTCATTAATATAGCTTTTTATTTCCCTTATAACCATATCAGTTGATGTATTTACAAACATATGCTTGCCATCTATATATTTATAGACGAATTCTTTTGTTGTATAATCTTGCCATTTTTTAAGTTCTTCTAATTTCATTTCTTGATCTTTATCTCCCATAAGGCCAAGTATGGGACTTTCTAATTTTTCATGTTTTGTATCTTGATAGTCTTCGTCTATTACAAAATCTGCTCTAAGTGTCGGTAAAAAAATTGAAATCAATTCTTTATTATCTAATATCTCTTTCGGGGTTCCCTCATATCTTCTTAGCCCTTCTATAAAACCTTCGTCATCAAGGTGATAGATTGGATTTGGTTCTTTATACACTGGAGCACGTCCACCTGAAATTATTATTCCTCTTGGATTTTCATAACTTGAATTTTTGATCTTTAAGGCTATTTCATAAACAATTTTTGTTCCCATACTGTGTCCAAATAAATAGTAAGGTTTTCCAAAATCAAAATTTTCTTTCATATCATTGAATAATGTTTCAACTAAAATATTAATATCACTTGTAGCCTTTTCAGAAAATCTATTTTCTCTTCCTGGATATTGAGCAACAAATACCCTTACATCTTCAAATTCATATTTCCAATTTCTAAATGCAGATACTCCACCTCCTGCAAACGGAAATATAACAAGACTAGCTTTAATATTATTTTCGTCTAATTCTTTATTTAGCATTTCAAAATTTTTTGACATAAATTCACCTTTTAAAATATTTTTTGTTAGCAACAGCTAACCTTAATTCATTATATACTATTTGATAATATTTATCAATGGTATTTTGAACTTTTTTGTTAAATAATTAAAAAAAACAGCATAAAAAACTTATTTAAAAGTTATCTATGCTATTCATTATAAGGTTTCATTAAAATGTTTTTTTAATTTTTTAAACGTTTCATCTGATATAACGTGTTCTATAAGACAAGCTTCACTTTCTGCTTGTTTAGGATTAACTCCAAGTTTAATGAATACGCTAGTAAGATACATATGTTTTTTATACATCTTTTCACAAAATATTTTTGATTCGTCTGTTAAACGAACTATTTTATCATCTCCATAAATTATCCTGCCTTTATTGTCAAGTTTTTTTAGCATTCTTGTAACCGTCGGTCTTTTGTAATCCAAATAGTTAGCAATGTCTATATTTCTAACCTCTTCATTTTCCAAAGATAAAATATATATGGCTTCTAAATAATTTTCTTCAGCAAATTCCCTGTGTAAAATAAATTTCTCCCCCTCTTAAATTGTTAGTAACTAAGAATTTAATTAAATATTTTTAAATATGATAATTTAAAATATTTTTTAACATCATACATATTATTATAGTTGTAAAAGTATCTATTTCAAAGTAAATTTTTTAATTTTTTAAAATTCAAGTTATCATAAAATAGTGTATTTTTATTAAACAAAAATAGCAAAAATAACAAAAATAGCAAAAATAGCAAAAATAGCAAGCACAGTAAGTGCATATGCACTTACTAAAAATGGAATAAGAATACTACGATCATATCGCTTATTTTTTCCATTTTACTTGTTGGGGAATATCCCCAAACCCCTAAATTTATAATAATTAAATTCAGCAACAAACGCTTATAATAGCTTCAACGTAAACTTGAATATTATCTCAAAAAATGATAAAATATAAATAATAAAAAAATTAAATCAGGAGATTTCCAGACGAAATATATAGAATAAATTAAACCTGTAAGTCAAGTAATCCTACTTGAATTTACAGGTTTTTCTTTTTTATTTCTATTAATAAATTTATTAGGTAGACGAACTTCAATGAGGTTTACTACGAGCTCTATATATACAATTATTATCCCATAAGAAAGAGGGATTGAGAACAAAATGTAGTATTTTATTACTACAACTATAATAGACAAGGAGGTTAAATTATGACAAGTAGATTTAGGCATAACGGAATCTATTTAATGTTATCTGATGAGGAGTTAGAATTGCTAAATGAAAAATATAAAGCATCTAAGTGTAAAACTCTTAGACAATTTATTATGAAATGTATTTTAGAAAAAGATATTTATGTACTAGATATGGATGTCTTTCGTGAAATGTCAACAAATATAAGTCGTACTTCAAATAATATAAATCAAATTGCTAAAAGGATAAATACTACATCAATTATATATAAAGATGATTTAGAAGATTTAAAAAGCTTATTAGAAAAACAAGCAAAGGATATTTTATCCATGCGTAAAAAAATATACTCTCTTACCTATTCCAATAGTTTTAATACGGAGAAAAAATAATGGCTGTTACTAAAATTCATCCTATTAAATCTACCTTAAAAGCCGCCCTTGATTATATTATGGATAGCAATAAAACAGACGAAAGAATTCTAATCTCATCTTTAAATTGTAACCCTATAACTGCTCATTTAGAGTTTGAACAAACAAAAATAGAATGTAATTCTAAGGCAAAAGTTTTAGCTAGACATTTAATTCAAGCTTTTGCACCTGGAGAAACTACACCTGAAGAAGCACACAAAATTGGAATTGAATTATGTGAGAAGGTACTACAAGGAAAATATGAATACGTAATAACAACCCATGTAGATAAGGAGCATATTCATAACCATATTCTATTTAATAATGTTTCTTTTGATACAGGTAAAGCCTATCAAAGCAATAAAAAATCTTACCATCAAATTAGAAATTATAGTGATGACTTGTGTAGAAAATATAAGTTATCTGTTATAGATGAAGACTATATGAAGTTTAAAAATAAATATAAAACTAATGGGAAATCATATAAGGAATATATGGAATTTAAAAAAGGGACATCTTGGAAATATAGACTTCAAATATCTATTGATCATGCTATTCAAAAGTCTAATAGCTATGATAATTTTTTAAAAACTATGGAAGAATATGGATACGAAATCAAATTAGGCAAGTACATATCTTTTCGTCATAAAGAGCAAGGAGAAAAAGGACGATTTATTCGTGCTAAAGAAACTACTCTTGGAAAAGATTATACCAATGAAAAGATCAAGGAAAGAATCGAGAATAATATGAATAAAAAGTCAGTAAAAATTGATTTTGATTCTTCTACGAAAACATATAAAAAAGTCGACAATATAATAGACTTAAAAAATAATAAAAAGATACAATCTTCTGAAGCTTATGAAATATGGGCAAAGAAACACAATATGAATACTATGGCTGATACTTTAAATCAACTCAGAAAGTATGGGCTGACATCTAATATAGATCTAGAAAATAAACTTCAACAAGAAGCCATTAATAGGCAAAAAACTTTAAATGAAATTAAGAATATAGAAAAAGATTTGAACGAAATCTATACTGCAATTGAAGCTTTAAACACTTTACAAATAAATAAATCTATTTATGAAATCTATAAATCAAACTCTAAAGATAAAGAATTTTATGCAGAATATAGAACTCAAATTATCACATACGAAAAGTCATTAACTACTTTAGACAAAAACAAGTATAAAAATTTAAGCATAAAAGAACTATCAAATATTTACGATGAATATAAAAGTAAAAAAGATATCCTTATGGTAGAATATTCCAATAAGAACATCTTGATTTACGAGCTTACTCAATTAAGAAAAAATACAGATAAGTATATTAATAATGAGTTAATATAAGTAATATATTTTTAAGATATTTAGAAAATAGGTTACGAAGTACTGTAATCATGACTTTCTCTCAATTGGTTCTGTAAAACCTGCTCTTCCCAATAGACTGTAAGCTGCTATTTTTCTTAATCAAAAAAAATGCACTTTTATCACTAAATTCTGTGGTTCAAATATTTGTAACCTAATTTGGCACAATTAACCAATAAGGATAAATTTTAGATTATATCTTCAAAAAATAAAATCAATTGTGATAGTATTTGACCCAATCCGCTTATTCTGCTTGTCCATTTACTTGAAGCATCCACCACTTCTAAATACAAACTTTTTTTATAAAACATGGTCATTTAAAAACATCATTTTGTTTTTTGTTACTTCTCTTAATTGTCTATTAAATAATTGTCTATTAAAGTTTTCCATTCCTATTATTTTTAAGTCTTTCATTTTGAAATGTTTAGATCTATGTTTTCACAGGACGATTTTACTATTTCTTGCTTGATCCATTTCTAATACTTAAAGATAATATTTTTCACCATATTCATAGTCTAAGTACTCGTCTAATTCTGCTTTTAACATTTGTTCCACTGTCTCACCTAAAATATCTTCTATTGTTTCTTGTGAGTCTTGCACTTTCTCTGAACGATATTATTCGATTTAACACTTTAGATATTTTATTTAATCTTATTTCTAATCTTTTATATACATAAAATATTACCCAGTCACTCCTAAGAGTGCCTTAATATTAGTTCTATTAAATAAAGAACTTTTTAATTCTATTATTTAAAATATACAGGTTTTACATATCCATATTTCATTGCAATATGAACCATCTCTTGATAATTTCTAACACCCAATTTTTCGTATATGCGATTTAACGCTGTCGCTAATGAACTTTTACAAATATTACATTCCTTTGCGACTTCCATTCTTGTAAGCCCTGAACAATACAAATTAATAATTTCAATTTCTCTTTCTGTCAAATCATAATTCAAGTTAGTGTTTACATTAAATATTAACTCTCCATTTACTACATCATTTAATTTCTTTACTAAAACTTTGATATTCTCATCTTTGCATATGAACCCTTTAGTACCTATTTCCTTCGCTTTCTCTTCAAAGCCTATTAAATCATATCCAGTTAGCATAACGATTTTTTGTTTTGGATATTTTATTAATATCTCATTAGAAACTTCTAATCCATCCTTATTGCCCTTCATTTTACTCAAATTAATATCCATTAAAATAATATCATATTCTTTTTTTTCTAATATTGATCCCAAATTAAAAATATCATCAATCAAATCAACAATATCTATTTCTTCTTCACGCTCTAAACTATATTTTAAACTATTAGAAAACATGGTATGGTCATCTATTAATAATATTTTCACAGATCACTTCCTCCTCTATAGGTATAGTTACATTAATTTTAATGAATGGTTCAACTTTGTCATAAAACTGATCAATTAATATTTTCCCATCTAATTTTTCAATTTCATCTTTTATAATCTCTAATCCTCTTCCATTCCCTATCTTTATATTTTCATAATCAAATACATCTTCATGATTGATTACGCTAATATATAATTCTCTATTATCCGTTTTTATATTAATCTCAGAATAATTTCCTTTTGAATGTTTGTATATATTTATACATAATTCATGCAAAATCTTATAAATAACCATATCGTATGGATAATTTACAAAAAACTCTTTATCACAATTTAAGTCTATTAATATATCATTTTTGTTAAACCTGTTCCTTAAAGATTCTATTAAATTATAGTAATTGTCTGCTAATGGTAAATCATAAATAATTGTAGGATTATATAATTCAATCTCGGACCTTGTAATTCCAATTAATTTATCTATTGTTTTAATTGACTCATCTAAAAATTCTTTTTCTCCTAAAAGAATATTCATTTTTATAGCTATTATATCTTGTAATATATCATCATGTAAAAAGTTTGAAATTCTTTTGTTATAATTCTTTTCTATATTGTATTGCTGTATTTTATTTCTTATCACTCCATTTGGATCTTTCTGTTTTTCAAAATAAAAGTAAAACATTAACATACTCTCTTTGTATATTGTTATTAGACTTATCCCCATATAAATAACTCTCCTTAGACCTTGTCCAAATAAATTTACAAATACTATAAATATACATAAAAACATACAGTCTATAATCATCAAGAGCATTTCATTTTTGTTTATCACTTTAGATGAATTTTGTTTTTTTAGTAGTATGAAATATAATGTAGTCAAATATATTGAATTCAACAAAAAGTATATTTCCAGCTTTTCTAACTTAGCGTTATTTATAAATATTCCGCTAAATATATATATAAATATTGAGGCAATAAATAAAAATGTTACCCCATATATTTTTGCACCAAACTCAAATAATATCTTTCGTTTCTTGTATGCCATAACAAAAGGACCAAATGTTATAATTACATACAAAATATAATTTATTATCTCTGCATACCCTAAATCAAGTGACTCAAACAATATAGCTAAAATTGTAAAAAATATAATAATCTTATTAAGTATTTTTATATCTATTAAATATGCACTAACGACTTTGAGTAAATTTGCTGTAATTACAAACACCGTTATTAGCTTAAATGTTGTGTACATATTACTTTTTAAAAAATCAAAAACGTCAACTACTACAAAAATATTAATACATAAAGTAGCTATTATAAAATTTTTAATCGTCTCCTTAACTCTATCTAATACCAAAATTTTATAGCTTATGTATCCGTATACTGTAAATAAACACAAAGAGAATAGTTGTATATTATAAATGCTATTATTTCCCAAATGACTAAGGACGAAATAACTAATCACACCTTGAACTATTATACATAAAACTAATAATACACTTTTTCTATTTATCATATACAGTACCTTCCATTTATCATGTTATTTTTAATTAATATCTGACTTTCTAAATATTAATATTGTTATTGTAATCATAATAAAAAAGACTATTAGGGATATAGTTGTAGGTCTAAGAGTTCCGTCTATAAAGTTTTTATTTATAATTACATTTTTTATTTGAGATAGCGGAAAAAATGTAATACTTTTTTTTATAAATTCTATAGGTATTATTCCCTGTAACATTGATATTACTACTGGAATTGCTAAAGAGATCCCTATTGTTTCCCCGATACTTTGGGTTGCAAATCCTAATAAAGAATAAATACTCGTTAAAGACATAAAGCATAAATTAGAAATAATTATTATTCTTACAATTTCAAGAATATTATTATAGTCTTTGATTGGTAAAAATCCATACTTTAAGCTCCCCATTATTCCTACTATAATTGGATACAAGTTAACAATTATAAAAGAAGCAATCATCAATACAATCAATTTTGATATTACAATGTCTTTTCGACTAATTCCTGAAGAAATCTGTCTTTGTATAATCTTTGAAGAAAAATCACTACCTATAAAATATCCACAATAAACCGCAATGAAAAATGACATAAATATATCTGAATAAGATTTTATAAAACCTTCATACCCACTGCTTATATTTCCCTGTACGGTATCTTGAAATCCACTTAATATTGATAACAATGTTACACTTAAAATTAGCACATAAAAAAACTTATCTTTCTTCAATCTTTCTGCATTAAATTTAATTAAGTTCTTCATTGTCTCCCTCCACTAATTTTATCATATATGTTTCTAAATTATCTCTTTTTATTTCTATTTTACAGTTATTTAGTCTTAATTTTTTTATAATTTCTAGCTCTTCATCTTTTGAATATATGCCTCGAACCTCTAAAGTATTATTTTTTAATCTATATTCTCTTTCAGGGCATGCTATTTTCAATAGATTATAAACTTCCTCGATATTATCTCTATATCCTATAACAGATGTGTCTAAATCTTTCGTTAATTCTGTTTTTGAAACCACCTGTATTATTTTCCCCTTATCTATAAATATGAAATCTGTGGCTATCTCATACAATTCTGTTAATATGTGGCTAGATATTAATATTGTCTTATTTTCTTTTTCTATGAAATCTCTAAAAATTCTTCTTAGCTTTGATACGGATATTGGATCGATTCCGTTTGTTGGCTCATCTAAAATCAATAAATCAGGATTTTTCAAAAAAGCTATTCCTAATCCAAGTTTTTGCTTCGTTCCTAGCGATAAATTTTTAGCTTTCTTTTTTAAGCTATCCATTATTTCTAGTTGTTGGAATATTTCCTTTTGCTCCATTCCAAATTCAATCCCAAGTTCAATACAAGCTAATCTTATATTTTCTTCTGCAGTCAATCCGGAGTAAAAACTTGGAGTTTCAATCGTTGCACTGATATGTTCTCTACTCTTTATCAGTTCTTTTGAAAAAGATTTATTAAATAATTTTATAGAACCTTTTGTAGGAAAAATATTTCCAGTAATTATTTTAACTAAAGTAGATTTCCCAGCTCCATTTACTCCTATCAAACCATAAATTCTATTGCTTTCTATTTTTAAATCTATATTCTCTAGAGCGATAGTCTCTTTATACTTTTTAGAAATATTTTCTAATTGAATTACATCCATTTACGCTCAATCCTTTCTAATCTTCATTTGATTTTTCACTATTTTATTAAATTCTTCATCTTGAAGTTTCTCAATATTATTAATATCATCAGATAAAATATTATTTACATCTTCAACTTTTTGAGAATCTTTAAACAACTTTTTAGTCTCATCTTTAAGATGGTTATTGTTTTGCTCTTTTAACGATAATTCTAAATTCTTTTCTGAACCATATACAATAACATTATTGTCACTTTTGGTTTTATATTTATAAACATTAGGGCAAACACATTTCAAAGTACCACTTAAGGCAAGCACAAGATTAGAATTCAGGCTATTTCCTAAACCTATATTCAATGCAATAATTCCATTTCTATTAAGATGCGCTTTACAATCCTCAAAAAATTCTCTAGTAGTTAGGTTTATTGGCATAGATATATTCTGATAAACATCAAGTATTATTAAATCATACATTTCATCTGTACTATTTAAATAATTCCTTCCGTCAGAAATTATAATTTTATCATCACTTTTATTAAAATAAAGCTCTCTTAAGTTGACAATATTTCTATCTATTTCTATCCCTGTAACTTCAAAATTATCAAAATTTTTATGCAACAAAGTAGACATAGTTCCCGTTCCATAACCAATAATTAAGATTTTATGCTTGACTTTATCATCAAGTAAATTATTAATCTTAACAAATTCGTCATAATAATATCCTGATTTCTTTTTATTCTTATCAACTTTTATTGACTGTGCGCCAAAAAATACATTTGTTTTTAAAGCTAATTTTCCATCATCATTTTGTGATACATTAATATAATTATATTCTGACTCTTCTTCGTGCACAGGCTTATCAAAAGCTAGACTTGTTGTTGATAAATATAACGACATACAAAGCCATAAAACACAAATAATTGAATTTAATAAAAAGTTCCTTTTTATTTTTTTGCTATATAATATCAGAATAATGGCTAGTACCGCTCCAAATAATAGAAAAGATCTTTTTACGCCTATTTTGGGGATTACTAATATAATTGGTATCATTGTTCCTAACACAGATCCAAATATGTTGAATAAATATAAATTTCCCATTACATTTCCAGTTTCATCTAAAGAAGTTATACTTATTTTTGCTAGCAGTGGAGAGATTGTCCCCATAAAAATTAATGGAACACTAAATAATACTATGCTGCAAATAATAGAAGATATCATAATTATATTCCCTAATTGCACTTCAGAAGCCAATATTATTGACCCCATTATAACTATTTTAGACGTTAGTGGTACCGTACATATGAACAAAAAAGATATTAATAAATTTTTAACAATCCTTTCCTCACAAGTTCTTGTTTTTACTAATTTATCTGCACGTTTACCCCCAAAATAATTCCCAATTCCTATACAAATCATTATTAAGCTAATTTCAATTAACCAAATTAGAGTTGTTGAGCCAAAATAAGGAGATAATATTCTTGTCGCACTTGTTTCAATTCCCATTATACAAAACCCTGATATTAAAGCAGTAAAGTAATATATAATAACTTGCTTATTTTTATTTACATTCATATAGCCCCCCCATGTTCTAACTATTTTTTATATTTTTTTATGATTTTAACAAACAATAAAGATATGTAAACTAAAGATATTATATCTATAATTAAATTTGCTCCAATTTTGATTCTTTGAAATAGAAACAATTCTCCATAAAAAAGTAAACGAATTGATTCCAGTAAATTTCTCTTTCCAAAAACCACTTCTAATACTCTAATAATCCCAAAAATTATTAATGTCAAATTCACTAATGCATACATCAAAGAATAAACTTTCACACACTTGCTACTTTCCATTGTATATGCTTTCCTTTTATTATATATTTTTTCATTATAAATATAATTTAATAATTTCATGGATCTACCATGAATATTCGGTTCATCAATAAAATCTGACAAAATCCAATATCCATCTAATCTTAAAAATGGATTCAAATTAAATATTATAAGAATTAAGTTAAATATAATTAGAGCATCCATAGTGTTATTTCGGATCATTACTGCCGAAAAAAAATACATAAATAATCCAACAAGCATTTGTAAATAAATCCCAGCAAAATCTATGATTAACCTTTTTTTATTACTTAATTTCCATGAATCACTTAGGTTAACATACATAACAGGTCTAAACATATATACTCCTATACCAATATTACCAACTTTACAATCAAGTGACTTAGATGAATATATATGTCCTAGTTCATGAACTACGAAGATTAAACCAAATGATATAAAAAATAGAAAATAATTAATACTGTTTATTCCGTTAATAAAATATATCCAATTAAATTCCTTTATATATTTTAGAGATATTACACAATAAATTATACTCAAAATTATTATAAGTGTTGGTTTAAATATAAATCCAGGTAATATCATTTTTAGTTTATCACCATCTATTATTGGTAAATGAAACCAAAATTTATATTGACTACTTTCATTATATTCGCTAAATACCCCAGTCATTATTAATCTATTATTTATTAAATCTTCTAATTCTGATTCTGATATCTCAAATCCTTCATTATTTAATTCATTTTTTACTTTATTTATGCTTTTTGTACCATCAAATTTTTTAATTATTTCTTCTACAATTGGCGTAACTCTTACCCTTTTCCCGTTATCAAAACTAAGTAGTAGTCTTCCATCATCTAGATATTCTTTAACGTAATGATTAGTCTTTAAATTTTCTACCATATTTACATCTCTAAAAATTTATACTTAATCGAATTTATATATTCTCTTAAAACTTCTTTAGCATTATTACAATAAGGGTCATTAATATCACCATTATTTTTTATAGCTGCGTAGGCACACCCACCGCCACAGAACGGAGCAATTTCACAATCCAAACATCTATCAATGTTCAATATACATCTATTACTCCATATTGAATATGCCTCTTTATTAAGACTAACTCTTTCATCGTTATAAAATCCTATAGCATATTGGGGATTTCCTATTGCTTCAGGACACGCATATATGTTACCCTCTGGATCATACACATAATATTGTCCTCTATTAGCTTCACAATACGTGTATTTTGCAAAATCTTTTTTTGCATTCTCAGAAGTTCCTCTCATTATATGAGATATTACTCTAAACATTGATAATCTATTTTCCATATAATTTGGAAACTTTTCATTTAATTTTTTTATAATCTCATCTTCCGATATTGTGTCCACAGCATTATCTGCAGTATGATCTGTCACAGGTGCTAAATCGAATCTAAAATTAGGGCTATCTATCCATTTTTTTGATTTTAAAAAATCTTCAAGCTCTTTTAAGTAGTTAATATTATACTGATTTATATTAACTCTTAAATTTATTTGCCTTATTTTAGTATTTACTAATAAATCCAATCCATTAACTATATCGTCAAATGTTCCTTTCCCATTTTTATAAACTCTTCTAGAATCATGAATTAATTTAATTCCGTCAATAGTTATCTGTACGGAATCTATCGTATTTTCAAATCTTTTAAAAATATTTATGTAGTTTTCCACATGACTTCCATTTGTTATTATACTGACCGGAATATTATTTTTTTCAGCAAACGACAAAATTTTAATATTTATATCTTTGGTAATAGGAAGAATAGGTTCTCCCCCGAATAATTGAATTCGATGCTTTATATTTGGTTTATTCTCTTTTACTTTATATATAAAATCACAAATAGACTGACATTGATTATCACTAATAACTTTTTGTTGATTTCTAACCTTAGAAGGTTCAAAACAATATACACAATTCATATTACAAAACATAGTAGGACAAATAACATGAATCACAGATATATCACATAAATATTCATGAATTTTCATTTGTCGTTTCATCTCATTTAACTCATGATTTCTATCTTCAAATATATATCCTCTTTTCTTCAAAGAATCATATATATTTTTTTCTCTAGCATTCAAAGCTTTAATGTTATCTTGTTCACTAAACTTATGAATTATAGATTTCGTTTCCAAATCTATAATATCAATAGCACCAGAAAGTGCATTCACCATCAATTCATTTTCTTCGTTAATATTATAAAACGAAATATATTTTGTTAATATAGCCATGTTTAGTCCTCCTAATGTGTAGTATTATGGCGATGCCATTAATAATAACAACACCGCCATATTTTTTTGCGTTGTTCACTAATTAAGTTTCACAACTTTAAAGCTAAAAACGTTAAATTATACTAAATTCTCCAACAACACAAACAAGAAATATATTCTTCTCTTTCTTCAAGCTCTTCAATTTCAACTTCCGTCCAAAGTTTCACTTCATTAACTGATTTCATAAAAGTTCTCCTTTCTAAATCTTAGTAAACAACGCAAATACAACTTTTGTTGTACTGTCTTTATAATATTATTTAATCTTATTTTTGTCAGCTTACTTTTGTCTTATTTTTCTATATTTACGATATTGAATAATTGATTCTTCTAAAAGTTTATTTCAAGGACAATTTTCTAATTCTGTTAAGTTTACGTAATTTCGCAAAACTTTGAAATTTTATCATATATATTAATATCAATTGCAAAAATAAAATTACATATATGAAAATTAATGATCATTGCTGATTAATTTTAATTATCTACTAATAGTTTTTTGATTTAAACTTGTTGTTATGTTTATACATTATTATATTAAGAATATTAATGTATAACCGATATTGCAAACTTATCAAAAAAATAAAGGCAATCCTAAAACCTGCCCCCTATAATCTTTTACCTTTCTATGCTATTATCCTTTTTCTTCTTTTCATCCACTTTCATATCCCCTTTAGTCTTAAATTCCTTTAATTTCCCTATTGTTGATGCTTTTGCTTTAGTATGCTCTTTAGCTTTTAATAACTTTGCAGAGTAAACTTTTAGACTTGTGTATTCCTTATTATCCTTTCCTATACTTTTCTTTTCTTTGCCAAATAGGTGTACAAAATCTCCTTTTTTCAAATTTTTTACTTGATTGATTTTGTCATTATAGGCGTAGCAGTTGATGAATTTTGCATTTCCTTCCTTGTCATTTTCAGCAATAGAAAAGGAGGCTACTTTAAAGTCCCTCCCATCTTTTGATTTTAAATCTTTAATTTCTATATCAGTTGCTATATTTCCATCTATATTTAATGTATCCTTTTCTTTATTATCTATATCTTTCATTGCTTTATCTCCTCGTTCTTGATTAACTTCTAAGTTTTCTTTTAACTCTTCTTCGTCTATATATTCAATAAACTTTTCATCAATAAGGCCCATAACTGAATCATTCATATAATTATCATAGGCATTATTAAGAACATTTTCATTTTCTACTCCTGTTTCAAGGGATATAATACCTTTTACAAATTCTTTATGATTATATTCTGCTAAAAAATCTATTGTATTTTTCATGCTTTCAAAATTTGTATTTTCCATATTTGCTATTGTTCTTATATCACTTGCGTATCTAACAGAATCCCATTCATACTTTCCACTTTCTTTATTAAACTCTACTCCTGTGGCTAAAATAAATTGATTTCCGTCAAATAAGGTAGCTTGATTATCTTTCACATCCAATACCATAGTGTCTCCAAATTCAGTTTCAATTACATTTCCCTTTTTTATATTCATTTTTATTCCTCCATTTCTATTTTTTTCTTTCTTATCTGTTAAATCTTTTATTTCTTCTTCCTTTCCATCACTAATAATAAATTGTTTTATTTCTTCAACTGTTGGATCATCGATTGTAGTCTGAATAAATTCAACTAATTTATCTTCTGAAGTGGCAAAATTTTTAATTCCATATTCAACTATATTGTTGATTATTCTCTGAGTATTACCATCAAAAGAAAAATTTTCTCGAATAAATTCATTAAATCTATCTCTATCAAATTCCATATTCTTTTTCCTCTAATAATCTCATTTAAAGCTTTATCTGCCACATGGTTCACTATTATTTATTTCTTTTATATTATTATTTACTGCTAAATTCCCCTTATATTCCTTTAATTTATCCATAATAGATGTTTTTTCTTTCCTTTCAAAATCTCCTATTTCCTGCACTTTACTATCTCTAAAGTCAGCATCATTTCTATCTATTATTCCATCTAAATCCATATCTTTAGATAATGGATCATAGAAGTTTCCATCATCATCTATTTCAAGTCCCATTACTTCTCTCAGTTTTTCTTCATTTACTGATACAAGCTCACTAAAATTCCAAAAGCCAATAGATGTCTTTAGCTGTACTAGCTCTTTTAAATCACTTGCATCTAAGGGATCATAGGTGTATTGAAAGCTGTCAATTAGGTTCTTATCTACATAGGTGTTCATCTTGTAATTTATTAAATCTAAACTTACTTGTATTTCATGTTTTTCATCTGGTGTAGTTGTATAAGCTATTCCTATATCTGTTAAGTCAGGAAATATAGTATCAAAGTCCTCTAACCTGTTTTCTTCATCATATTCTCTGTTAAGGAAGTCTATCAATTCTTCCTTTACTTCTTCTAGTAATGGATTATCTTGGCTTATATCTTCACTTTTTCCCATATCTAGTAAATTATTTACTTCTGCAAGTCTTAGTGTCTTATCCTTTAAAAGTTCAGCTTGTGGAAATGTCTTTTGTATTTCAATTTTGGCTGTTTGAAATTGCTCTTCTGTATCTTTTAGTTTTGAAATTGTATTTTCTAATCTTTCTGGTAATTTATCTAATACATTATCCATTCTTGTTATATTACCTATTTCATCTGTTCCAAACTCTCCTCTATATTCTCCCTTACCTTTTAATATAAAGTTATATTTATTGAAAAAAGAATCATATTTTATGGATAAATCAAAATTTCTATATTCACCTATTTTTTCTCCATCTTTATCCATTTCCCTATATATTTTAACTCCCTTAATTTTGTTCAACAAAAACTCTCCAGCTATTTTCTTATCTATATACTTCTTTCCGTCAATAATTAGAGAGGTAAATTTATTATCTTCTTTTAAATTTTTATCTACTTCTCTATAGGGCTCAACATTTTTAATATCTTCCTTTAAGTTCTCTATCCTTTCTTTTAATCTTTCTATTTCCTTTGGATAAAATTTAACTACTTTATCTTCCAGCTTGTAAAGATTTGATTTAAAATTGGACTCTAGCATTTTAAGTTTAGAAACTTCAACATCAAGGTCCATCTTCTCCTTTATTAATGGATTTCCTGTTGCAAGAGCTTTGATTTCGGCATAGTTTAATGTGGCTTCGTCTACATCTTCTGCAACTCTTACAGGAGTCTTTGAAGTCATAATTTGGGAAATATATTTTTGTTTATTCTCTAAGGTTTGGAATAGGTAGGCATCAAAAGTATTTTCTGTTACATATCTAAATATATGGACTTCCTTATTCTCATTTCCCTGCCTCACAATCCTGCCTGCTCTTTGAGAAAGATCAGCAGGTCTCCATGGTATATCAAGATCGTGAATTGCAATTAGTTTGTCTTGGGCATTAGTACCTGCTCCCATTTTCTGTGTTGAACCAAGTAAGACTCTTATTTCTCCCTTTCTTACCTTATCAAAGATAGCGTCTTTTTCCATATTGTTTTTTGCCTTATGAATAAATTCTATTTCATTTTCAGGTACTCCCATTTCTATAAGTTTTGTTTTAATATCATCATAGATATTAAAATCACTACTTGGTGTAGACATATCACAAAATATTAATTGAGCAGATTTTTTATCTTTATATTTATCCCAAATGCTAAATACATTTTTTATACAGGTATTTACCTTACTATTAGGATCATCAGGAAGTAAAGGATTGATTAATCTTTGATCTAACGCCATCTTCTTCCCATCATTTGTTATTAATAGCATATTATCAACACTTGAATCTACCTGCTTATCACGAACCTTATCTGCTCTCTCGGAAAAAGTTTCAAGAATTTCTTTTTGTTCTTCGGTAGGCTTTGTTTTTATAGTTTCATAATGGGCAATTGGTGTAGGAAGATTTAAAACATCAGCTGTTTTAATATCCATAAATCCTTTTACAGTATTCATAAGTTCAGGAAGATTATAAAATTTTGCAAATCTGGTTTTACTCCTATAACCATTACCCTCAGGATTTAATTCTATTGCCGTTATTGTTTCTCCAAAAGTAGACGCCCAAGAATCGAAATGTTGCAATTTCATCTTTTTTAATTCATCATACTGTAAATATCTCTGCATGGTATAAAGTTCAGCCATACTGTTGCTTACTGGTGTACCTGTGGCAAATACTAATCCTTTATTATTAGTTATTTCATCCATATAGCGACATTTCATAAGCATATCTGATGATTTTTGTGAATCTGTAGAAGTAATTCCTGCTACATTCCTCATTTTAGAAAATAGATAGAGGTTTTTGTAGGCATGGGCTTCATCTATAAATAACTTATCTACTCCCAGTTCCTCAAAGGTTACAACGTCATCTTTCTTATAATCAGCATTTAGTTTTTCTAACTTTGTCTCTAATTTTTTCTTTGTTTTTTCTAATTGCTTTACAGTAAATCTTTGATCCCTTTCTCTTTTATATTCATCTATATAGTCAATTATTTCATCAATTTGACCTTGCAATTCATATTCTTGTCTTTCTTTTGATATAGGAATTTTTTCAAATTGACTGTGCCCTATAATAACAGCATCAAAACTTCCTGTAGCAATACGACTACAAAATCTTTTTCGTCTATCGGGTGTGAAGTCTTTTTCTGTGGCACATAATACATTAGCTCCTGGATAGAGTTCATTAAATTCTCTTCCAAATTGCTCTACGATGTGGTTAGGAACAACAAACATTGACTTATTACTCATTCCAAGTCTTTTTGACTCCATGGCTATACCTATCATTTCAAAGGTTTTTCCTGCTCCTACTTCATGGGCAAGTAAAGTATTTCCACCAAACAAACCTCTTGCTATGGCATCTTTTTGATGTGCTCTTAATTCTATTTCAGGATTCATTCCTTCAAAAGTAAGATTAGATCCATCATATTCCCTTTGTCTTATGGAATTGAATCTTTCGTTATAATCTTCTACTAATCTATTTCTTCTTTCCACATCATCAAATATCCAGCTTTTAAATTCTTCTTTTATCATCTCTTGCTTACTTCTTGCAAGCATTGTTTCTTTTTGATTAAGCACAGATTTTTTCTTTCCATCACTGTCTTCTACTTGGTCAAATACCTTAGTATCTCTTAAATTTAAAGTATCTTCTATCAATTTGTAGGCATTTACCCTATTTGTACCATAGGTAAAAGAAGCAAGGTCATTGTCCCTATCAGAGCTTTTTCCTTCAACTCTATATTCTCCTGTAAAGTCAGAATACTTAATATCTATATTCCACCTTGATGAAACTGGTGTTTTCAACAAATCAAACATAAATTTTTTGTAATCTTGTTCCGGTATCCATGTTGCACCCATTCTAACTGTAATCTCACTTGCATCTAGTGCTTTAGGCATTACTTCCACTAGCTTTGCTTTTTGAAAATGTAACTCTTCTAATTCTTTTTTTAAGAGTTTACTATCCTCTAGATTTTCTTCCTTTCCTAACTCTTTTTCGATGTTTTTAATATAAGAGTCTACAACTTCAATTTTATCTCTTATATTTCCTGACAAGTATTCATCAGCACTTACGTAAGGTCTTGAAAAATCTCCTAGATCCTTAGCAGACTTAAATGGATTTATATCATTAGGTTCAAAGGAATCTAAATTTAAAAATATTTCTCCCTTTAATTCTTCTATTAATTTATCTCTTGTTTTTCCTGTCAATTCTTCCATATAATCAAAATTTATTTTACCTTTTTGACTAATAGAGAGTACCAGAGCATCTATTGCCCTATCTGTATGATCTATTATTACAGCTTTTTTTATAGTTCTCTTGTTAAAGATATCAGATTTTCCTATAAAGTTGCCTTCTTTATCTAATTTCTCCAAAGTTGAAATTAAAGAAAAATTGGCATCTTCTCTAAATAACTTTTTATTGGTTTTTGAATTTAGTCTTCCATGTTTGCTATTGAAATCATCGTAGAACTTATTTAGATTTTCTTGTTCTTTTTTTATCTCTTCATCTGAATAGTCTTCTTTTTGATAGGTTATAACTTTCCTTAGACTTTCATTTAATCTTAAATATTCTTTTACCTTATCTTTATCCTTTTGGTTTAAGGATATTCTTTGCATAATTGAATTTTCTCTAAAATATATTTCATCATCCACTAAAGCAAAAGAATAGTTTTTAACACTATCATCAGCTGGTATTGTTTCTTCTCCTAAATCATCATTTATTTGAGCTTCTTCATACCTACCTTGGATATTTTTAATGGCTTTTTTTAGTCCTTCTTCTAAAGAAATATCTTTATTTTCAATACATGCAAGGCTTGTCCCAAATCTTGACGGTATTTCTTCCATAGTCCCTATTACCATCTGAGGATTATCTACAAAGTATCTATTATATATTAATCCTTTTGCATCTTTGTCTAGCTTTATCCAGTCTTCATCTATCTTTAATAGTCTATCTCTCTTTTTTAAAAAGATTATATCTGAAGTTACTTCTGTTCCAGCTACCCCTTTAAATGTAGTATTTGGTAGTCTTATTGCTCCTAAGAACTCTGCTCTTTCCGATATATATCTTCTAACATCTTCACTTTTTTTATCCATTGTTCCTGAAGATGTTATAAAAGCAATTATGCCTCCATCCCTAACCTTATCTAAAGTTTTAGCAAAAAAATAATCGTGAATTAGAAAGTTATTTCTTTCATACTCACGATCTGCTACTTTAAATTCTCCAAAAGGAATATTTCCTATGGCTACATCAAATAGGTTATTAGAAAAATTGGTTTCTTCAAATCCTTTTATTTGTATATTGGAATTAGGGTAAAGTTCTTTGGCAATTTGTCCACTAATGCTATCTAATTCAACTCCATAAAAGTTTGACTCTTTCATTTCTTCAGGTAGATTTCCTATAAATCTCCCTGTCCCAGCACTTGGTTCTAATATATTTCCTTTTTCAAAGCCAAGATTAGAAAGATTTTCATAGATAGCGTCTATAACTACTTTCGGCGTATAAAAAGCTGTTAGGGTTGATCCTCTTGCCCTATTATATTCTTCCCCAGTTAGATTTTCTTTTAAAAAATTTCTTGCATCAAGCCATTGACCTTCCTTTTCTTCATCAAATACATCGGAAAGTCCTCCCCAGCCAATATATTTTGCCAAAATTTCCTGTTCATCTTTTCTTGCACTTCTATTTTCTTTTTCTAAAGCCTTTAAGACATTTATAGCTTCAATGTTGTTTTTTAATCTCTGTGAAGGTGGTAGGTTTTCTTCTTCATTAATAATTTTATAGTTTTCTAAAGAAACTTCAGAAATCCCTTCTATATTTTCTCTATCAGTCCTTATTAAATTATTATTTTCTTTCCATTCCTTATATTCTTCTAACTTCTTATCAATAGTTTCTTTTCTATGAGTGGTTAATTTCAATGAATTACCATCTCCGTCAATTTTGTCGATTCCTTTGAGGTAAGAAAAAGGTAGAGTAAATTCCCTATAATTTTTTGGATTAGACGAACTATATACTAAAAATTCTTCCTTTTCATTATCAACTCTTACTATAAACTGATCAGCAACAAGAGAAGATTTATTATTTATTACATCAAGGCTTTTATGTAAAAGCCCTGAATTGTCTTTTTTAACTTTTTCTTCGTTATTATTGTCAATATCTTCAAATCTAATTTGTTCTACTAGTTCCTCTTTATCGATAGATTGTTTTTTACTTAATATATCTTTTTCACTAGATTTATATTCTTCTAAATCTTCCTTTCTTACAAAAATATTAGAAACTGGTCTTTCTCTACTATATATTACTTCAGTAATACCACTCTTATCTATTGTACTTAAAGCTAATCTACCCATTCCAGCTTCATTAAATTCATTTTCTTTAATTAAATATTCCTTATTTCTAAATTGAACTGGTAATCCTAAAAGACTATAATCTTCTATTTCTAACGGAATTAATTCCTCTTTTTTTATAACTTCCAAATCAAGATCTTTGTAGTCATTAAAAAGAATTATTTCGTTTCCGGTAATAAAACCATTCATTAGTCCTGTGCTATCTTCTAATTCTATAGTTTTAGGACTTGTAGCATCGTTAATGGCGATTATAGTGTATTCTTTTCCTTTGTATCTAATACTCATACCTTCTTTAAATGGATTTTCTTCTTGCCTTGTTCTATCATTTTCTATTTGCTGATTTAAATATCCATTTAAAAGTACTTCTCTATGTTTGTCATCAAGTAAATAAGGTAAGTTACTTAATATGTCCTTATAACTTTTATATTTTATAGCTTGATTAGAATTTAAAATATATCCATTGTATCGTAAATTTTGTCTTAGAGTTTTTTCTTTTATATCTAAGATTAGCTCTACATCAAAGCCTTCTTTTCCATCGATTGTCTCCTTAATACTATCTGGGATTTTTAATAGTCCTTCTTCTATTTTCTTTGATAGTAGTAAGTATTCTTCATTTTGAGGATCAAAATAGTATTCTCTTTTTTCTTTGATATCCTTATCTATTAACTTGGAAAGAACTTCTTTTTTATCTCTTATTTCTTCAATTTTTGATTTTTCTTCTTGCGATAAATTTATATTAAAAGTAATTTTATTTTCTTCATTTATATGTGCTAAATTTTGATATGCACCACTGATTTCAAGATTTTTATTAAAAACATATATATCATTATAATAATCCGGAAATTGCTGATTAAAACTTTGAACATCTATATCATAGCCTTTCTCAAATTTTGTAACTTTATCATCAGCAATTTCAAATAATCCTTCTCTTTCCAATTCTAATACATCATTTAAATTTGTAAGGTTTACTTCTTTCATTTTGACAGTAATTTCATCAAACAAACTGTCTATTTTTCTGCTATCCTCAAAAGATTTCCCTTTATATAAATTGTAGATCTTTCCTTGTGAGTTTTCCTTTCTTGGATAAACTCTAATTCCTGTTTCTTCTAGTTCTATATCCTTTGTTTTCTCTTTATCTACTAAAGCATAATAATATCCTACTTTTACTGCTAATTTATCTTCTACAATCTCTTTTGTTAATTTTTCTTCTACTTCATTTCTTAATACTTCTAAAGCTTTTAAATCGCTTCCTTTAAAGGAATGTGAAAATAGTTTTAAGTCCTTATCAAAATAGGCATCATATGAATAATATGTTATTGGATTATGGTTATTATCATATCCACTGGAAATATCTTTTATTTTTAAATATTTATTATCCTCTGTTCTAACTATATCTCCCACTTTTATAGAGAGTATCTCCTTATCATCTTCTATATTGTTTTCAAGTGAATTATATAAATACTGTCTATATCTATTTTGGGTTCTAAGACTTAATTCTTTAACCTTATCTATTGACTTCATATCATCTGGAAGATTTCCTTGCTTATCGGCAACTTCTCTCATGATTTTTGCATATTCTCTTTGGAATACAGAGTTAAAACTTGCTAAGGTATTATTTCCTAAGTTTTCTCTTGCCTTGATAATTTCATTTTCTAAAACTTTATCCTTAACTAATACATCAAAAATTCTATCTTCAATTTGATTTATTGAAATTATTTTTTCATCTATCTTATTTTCTTCTATAGTTTGATTAAGTTCTATCTGACTTTTTCCTATTTGTTCATAAAGAAATTCAAAGTCTCTTTGGTTGATCTCATTTCCATCACCTATGTCTATCTTATAGTGATCAACTATTTTCCCATCTACTATATGGTTAAAATAGAATTTGGAATACCCCTCCCACTTATCAGTCATCTGCCCATATTCATCTTCTCCTAAGGTCTTATTATGAAGTCTTATCTTTTCATCTATTTCCCTTATTTCATCTAATAATTCTTTAGTCAGCCTTTGTCCTGCATAATCTTTTTCTATTAGACTTGAACCCTCATTAAACTCAATTATCCAATAATCATCTTTTATATGGCTATCTAAATCAAAACCTATATTCTCTTTATTTTTATTAGTATAAAATTCCTTAAATTCTTCAAAACCATTTACTATATCATCATCTATAACTTCTTTGTTAGAATTAATTATAATATTTGGAATATCATCATATCGACTTTGACTTTCTAAAAGGTAATATTCTCTTCCTTCTATTTCTTCCTTTTCTTTAATATAAAAAGTGTCATATATTCCCTCAAGAATAATTCCATCGTCTAACTGGTCTAAGGGTATATCTAATTGTTTTTCAAAGGCTATGGAATATATTTCTTCTTTTAAAAAGTTTGGTATAAATTCATCATAAATGATAAGTTTTCCATCATCACCTATACTTGCTACGGACTGTCCTTGATAATAATATATAGAACTATTATTTGTTCTTTCTATATATACATCATTATCAGTTGGAGGCAAATCATCTTGATAATTTATATACTCCTGGCTTTCTTTTTCTGTTTTATTTATTTCCTGATCTGTTTTTTTCTCCCTATTTTCTTCAAAACTTTCCTCATCTATATATCTATTCTTTTTAATAAGGTCATTAATTCTTCTTGCAACATTAGACCAAGATAGTAGTATTTCTTTTGCATTACCTTTATTATATTTTATTCCCTTCGCATCGTGCCACTCACCACTTTCTCTTGCAGCAGATAGTGCATGAGAACTTCCACCTACGCCATATTCATTTTTCAAGAAATCTGCTTGTTCTTTTAAATCATGCTTTTCAGTAAAAAATTCATATATTCTTTTCTTTCCATCAGAAAACCCGCTTCCTCTTTTTAGGCTTTCATCTATTTCATCTTGTGTTATAAAACTCTGAATAGGTGCAATATCCTTTAAATTTGACCTATATAATTTTCTTTCTATTTCTAAATCATTGATATCATTATAGATTCTAGATAATTTATAATGATGAAATCTTAAAATATCAGGATTAATCTTATATTCTTCTAAAAATACCTCGTATTCTTTTCTGAGTTTATTTATAAAATTTTTATCTTCAAGTTTTTTCCCGAGATTTTCTTTTTCATCTGGGAAGCCTCTTCCTTTTATATCATTAAGAATCGCTAAATATCTGTCCTCAGTTTCATCAGAAAGATCTCTCTTTAAATACAATAATTTTTCTGCTATTTTTTCTCTTTCATATGTGGCACTTTCTATAACCTCCACGTTGCTAGCAAATTCTCCTCTATTTAATAAATCATTAATATTATTAGCTAAATGTTTCCAAGAAACTATTTGCCCTTTTCTATATCTTGCCTCATCTCCATCTTTAAAAATTGCTCCTTCCTTTCCAAACCATGCAGATATCTTTCTTCCTTCAATTTCAAGACCATTGGCTCCCCTATATATTTCTTTCAAAAAGTTTGCCTGTTCTTCTAAAGATTTACCCTTAGAAAATTCTGCTATTACTGCTAATCTTCCATCTTCATGATTTCCTCCATGAATTAAAAATGTATCTATTTCTCTTTGACTTATTGGATTTGAGAAGGATATTTGCTCTCCCTGATTTTTAGCAGAAAAAAAGGAAGTAGACTCTACTTCCTCATTTTTTAGATTAAGATTATCTCCCTTTCCCCTATTTCTTGCAGGGTCATATCCATGTTCTTCTTCAATCTCAGATATTTCAGATAGTCCTCTTCTTTCAGTTCTTCTGTCAGACCCCAAGTTTCCATCATTTTGACTTCTTCCCTCGTGATAAAGTCCTCTATCTCTTTTTCCTTTGATAGAAGATGATCCATCAATGTCCCTTGCAAATACATTATCTGATAATCCTCTTCTTTGTTCTCCTTGAGAAAGTTCAATCTCATCCTTCCCCATCTGTTGAGTTTCTTTAAATCTATTTCCTTGGGAATTGCCATATTGGGTATTAGGACTTCCATGCCTTCCTCCAATTCTTCCATCTTGTATGTCCCTCCCTGTCTCTCGAAGGAATTCTCCTTGACGATTGGTGTGTAAATCCCCTCCTCCATGAGGTATTCCTTGCCTGCCAATGTTAATTTCTCTTTCATCTTCCAAGCCTCCTTTAAAATTTATTTCACCGTTTATATCAGAACTTAATTTATTATAACGCTCCTTAAGCTCTTTTGTCTGCTCCAAATCTTTTCTTTCTTGAATTTTCTCTAAAATTTCTAATCTTTTTATTTCACTTCCCAAATCAAGTAAGATATTTTTACTTATATTAGCACCTATACTTAATACTTTGTCTATGTCCGAACTTGATATTTTAGACAGTAAAGATAAGTTTTCTTCTTTTAGCTGATATGAGACCTCCATTCTCTCGCTTATGGAAATTTTTACGGATTCTTTTAACAAATTAAAAAGGTCTACCTTTTGAATGCTTTTTAAACTTTCATCAGATAGACTTTCTAAAATTTTATTGAATTTTCCTCTAACATTACTTTCTACTAAGGCATCAATTTTATCTTCTTGGCTTAATAGAAGCTTACTATCTTTTTCTTTAAACTTATCTATCAGTTCATCTAGCAAGTCTAAATGCTTTTTGCTATCATATTTCCATAACTTTACCTCAGAAATATTATGATTAATACTTACTGTTTGCCTTATGTCGAAGATATATTTTATCCTTCCACTATCTATATCTAAAAGTGGTATTCCTTTTTCGCCTCTTTTAACGCTTCTACCTATACTTTTCCAATAATCAAATTCTGCACAGGCTGTTGCTTTTGGATCCATATTGTATATAGATATTTGATGTATATATGGATACTTATAGTTATTGCCTGATACTTTTAAATATTCCTCATATTTTTTTATATCTTTCTTAAATTCTTCTTTTACAAGATAGATTGATCTGCTTAAATCTACTATATCATATCTTGGCATTTTATCCCTCCTCTTTATAGTGATAAAAATGTACTATATTTTATACCTTTATTTATTAAACTTTATTTCTTTCTATTTTTTTAATTTCTGTAAGCAAAAGATAACTTTAAAATGTCATTTACGCTATCTTTTTATTGCATTAAAAAAACGATTAGAATTTTTTTCTTTTCTAATCGCTTTAACTGCCTTTATCCTATTGCTTCCAGTCCAACATTGCTTTTTCTATCTCTGAAAAATTACAATTTGCTCTTCTTATAATTCCTGTTTTCTTTTGCTTTTGGTATATTTTTTCTACCTTTATCAAGACCTTTGTTTTTACCTTTAAACAAAAAGCATATTCTTTTTGAAATAAGTCTTTATATCTGATATCCTCAAGCTCATTAAATTCAATTCTTTCATAACAATCAGCCGGTACAGGAATCATTTTCTTAATATCCAATATAGATATTATGTGCATTTTTCTTTATCAGAATAATATTTGTAAATATCTCCATCTATAGTAATACTATTATCGATCACTTCATAAATTAAAAAATGCTCATCAGAAACATTCTTCCATTTTTTGTGTTTTTCCTTTGCAGAAGAAATTGGAATAAAATAATTATAATTTTCTATACCAACAATAATTCCAACAAATGGTTTTATACTGTTTCTATACGATGGATTATAATATACTTCTGAATCTACTTTATTTAGATATTCAAGGTAATCAGAGTTTACAGTATAAAATCCATATTTTATAACTTCTACCATTGTTTTCTCCTAAAAAAACAGAGAGGTTTTATCCTCTCTGTTTGCTTTAATGCTTCACCTTTGGGATATAGGTAGTGAGACACCTTCTTTAATGTTCCACCTTTAACGGTAGCGGGACACCATCTTTATCTGATAAGAGTATAACATATATTTATAGTTATGTCAAATCAGTAAATTTCCTAATGCCTACTCTTTTATCACTTATATTATACCCTATTTCTTTCATAAATCACTCTTTTCTTCATTCCTATAACCGTATTCAATTTTTTATAATTAATTTACTTATAATATTTACCTATAGTATTTTTTATTTCTTCTTCAATTTCTTTTAAAAAATTCTCTTTATTTTCCTTACCCTTTGCTATATCACTTAATCTCATTTCCCATTTTGCTGTTGTCTTTGGAGATTTAAACTCATCTATAACTATAGTAACTAGGTTTAATCCCTTTCTAGTTGATATTAGATTTTTCTTTTCTCTTTTTATATAACCTTTGTATATCAAATTTTCTATTATTCCCGCTCTTGTAGCAGGAGTACCAAGTCCTTTTCTCTCAACTTCAACATCCTTAACTAATTCATCATTCCCAGCTATTTCCATTGCTTTTAAGAGTGTGTCTTCAGTGAAGTGTTTAGGTGGATTTGTATACTTCTCTTTTATATCTTTATTTTCAATATATAAAAAATCTCCTATTTTTACATCAGGAAGTTGTATATCTTCTTTCTTCTTTGATTTATATTCTTCTAAATATTTTGTAAATCCTTCTTCAGCAATTATTTTATAAGTGTTTATAAATTCAAACCCGTCAAATTCAGCCACTATCTTTGTTGTATTTTCTACAAGAGGATATCCAAAACTTGCATAGAGTTTATTTGTTATAAGTCTATATACTTTGGCTTCACTTTCCGGGAGATTTGAAATATCCTTATTTAATGAACTTATCGTTGGAATTATTGCATGATGATCTGTAACTTTTTCAGAATTAAAAACTACCTTAATTCTTTCTGTGTCAAAATCATTTTTCCCTATAATATTATTTACAGTGCTTTCTATCATGTCTACTGTCAAATATCTTGAATCTGTTCGTGGATAGGTAATATACTTCTTTTCATACAGGCTTTGGGCATAATCTAGGGTTTGTTTTGCACTGTATCCAAAATACTTATTACATTCTCTTTGAAGTGTTGTTAGATCAAAGGGCAGATTAGGCTTTGTAATCTTCTCTTTTTTAATTACATCGGTTATTTCAATTTTTTCTCCGATTAAATTTTTAAGCTGCTCTGCCACTATCTTGTCATCAATTCTATCTGTCGACAGTGTAAATCCATTCATGGAAATCTCCACTGTATAATATTTTTCTTTTTTAAAACTATTTATCTCATCATCTCTATTCACAATCATTGATAAAGTTGGTGTTTGTACTCTGCCTACACTATAATTTTCATTATATAGACAGGAGTAAAGTCTACTTATGTTCATTCCAACAAGCCAATCAGCTATGGCACGAGCCTTAGCTGAATCAAAAAGATTATCATAATTACTTCCATCTTTTAAGTTGCTAAATCCTTCTTTTATGGAAGAGTCTTCCATTGAGGAAATCCAAAGACGTTTCATTTTCTTCTTACAATTTGCCATCATATATACAAGTCTAAAGATAGCTTCTCCTTCTCTACCAGCATCACAAGCATTAATAATGGTGTCAACTTCATTACTATTCATTAGTCTTTTAAGAATATTAAACTGTTTTTTAGTTGTCTTCGTTACCTCATACTTGTATTCTTTTGGGATAATAGGTAAATCTTCAATTCTCCACTTCTTATATCTTTCATCATACACATCAGGATTTGCCATTTGTACTAAATGCCCAACACACCATGAAACAATGTATTCATTCCCCTCATAATATCCATTATTTCTATTTTTTGCTCCTATAACTTTTGCTATTGATGCTGCAACACTTGGTTTTTCTGCGATTACTAATTTCATTTTTCCTCCTTTAATTTTTTAATAAAAAAATGAGAGATTAAATTTTCAATCCCTCATCTTTTTATAGCTCTACTGATTTTTTATTTTTTCTATAATATTTATTCCATTATATATTACATCTTCAAACTTTATGTCTCTAACATAAAGATTTTTCTTCGAATAAGAATTCCATCTGTATAAAAAAGCTTGATCCGTTTTTAGCATTCTCATTAAACTTATGATTTTATCTATATCAAATTCTTAATTATACAATCAATCATTTCAACTTAGCTTTACTTATATATTAAGTTTGTGCTGTCGTTTTGTTCATCGTTTTTTATTAAAGTTCCAGAATTCTAATTGTACTTTTTTTATAAATTTACACGATAATTAAGTTTATTGTTGTCCTTAATCTACTGCTTAAATCATTGAGAAGATTAAAATTCATCTTCATCTGGAATAATTTCTGTATCTTCCTTATCTTCAAGATCATAATCCTCCCCTTCAGATTCATAATCATCTTCTAATTCATTATAATCTTGCTCCTCTTCAAAACTTTCCTCTTCATTTTTTTTATAGATTTTGAAGTAATATCCTGCACCCATTACACCAACAATAATTAAACCCATAAATAAATAAAGTCCTACCCCTGATTTCTTTTCTTCTTTCTCCTCTTTCTTCGGTTTTTCCTCCACCGGTTCTTCTTTTTTCACTACTTCTTCTTTTGGCTTTACTTCACTTTCTCCTTCAATCATATTTAGTAGATCTTGTTCTCCAACTTCTGTTAGTAATTGTACATTTTCTTGATTTTCCGAATGATCTACAATGAGGTGCATAGTTTTTCCACTCTTTGTTTGAAAGGTTAAAAATTGTCTAACATCTATTGGATTTTCCTTTTTTTCATCTCTTGATGTTTGATTTTCTACTTTCGGTGTAATATCCTGTCCATTTTTATCTACATTTTCTATAACTGTTCCTCTTGCCTTATTTTCTTTTGTAGCTAATGGATTAATTGCTTTAGTATTGCCACCTTTAACAAGTTTAGATGGCTTTTCTTTTTTATCTACTTGCTCATTTTTTATGTTATTTTCTTGTATTTTCGGCACTTCCTGATAAGGAATTTTTTGACTCTCATTAGATGGTTCATATACATCTTCATCAAATAAGCTTTCTAATTCTTTACTTTTTTCTGGCAAATAAATATCATTTGACTGATTTTTTATTTCATTATCATTGCTCTTAGCTATGGATATGCTTGGCATACTTAATAGTAAAAGGAGTAGCACTAAGGCTACCCCTAATCTTTTTTTCTTCATAGTTATCTCCTTTTCTTACTTTATATTCTTAAAGACATAAACTGCCTTTCTGCTATTATCCCATTCTATACTTTGATCTTTTTCATCTCTTATATCCCCACAGCTTGCATTAAAAGCTTTAGCTATATTGGAAATAGATGCGTGAATTCTTCCATTTATAATTACAGGTTTAGTGTCAGAATGATAAATGTTTCCTTGACTATCTTTCATAACACCAGTATCTATATTTAATCTTAGAGTTTTTTTAGGTAAGGCTGTATTTTCTTTATTTGAAAAGATTGCCTCTCTCTTACTATCATCATATTCTACATTAAACCCAAGAGTATAGGATGCATATCTAACAGGTAGCATAATGCGATTATCCTTAATATATGCTTTTACATCCATATACACAGTAGTTTTCTTTCCATCTTTTATAATATTATAAAAGTTTTTGTCTACTTGAAAAACTGCAAATTCTTTTTCATCTTTAACTTGTTTTTTGTCCAATTGTTTATCTTGCTCTTTCATCTTGTTAAGATCAAATTGATTTAGAATGTTCTTGTCATCAGCTTTCAAAAGTTCATCCCACTTCTTATCTTGAGATTTCTTATCTTCTTTCTTTTCTTTGTTTTCTTTTTGGAGTTTTAGAAGTTCATCTAATTTTTTAGATAAGTCTTGATTTAGATTTTTATCTTTTTCATCTTTATTTTGTTTTTCAAGTTCTTCTTTCGATTTTTTATTTGCTTCCTCGATTAACTTCTTTGCTTCTTCAATTTTCTTATCTAATTCTTCTTTTAGCTTTTTAATTTCTTCTTCAGAAGCTTTTTGTTTTTCTTCTAACCCTTTAATCTTCTCTTCTAATTCTTTTTTCGTATTTTCAGAAGATTCTTTTAAACTATCAATAGCCTTTTGAAGCTCTTCAATTTTCTTACAACATTCTGACTTAGAATTTTCTGTTTCTTTCTTTTTAGACTCGAGGTCTTTTATCTTAGTATCTTTTTCATCAAGAGCTTTTTCTAAGTCCTTAATTCTATTATCTTTATCTTCAATTTCTTTAGTCTTCTTTGCAAGTTTCCCTTCTAAAGACTCAAGCTTTTCTTGCATTTCTTTGATTTTATTATCGTTTTTGTCGGTCTTTTCTTTTTCAGATTCTAACTCCCATTTTGTAGATGAATAATCTTCTTTTAGTTTTGCATTTTCATCTTGTAATCTTTTTAATTCATCTTTAAGCTGAGTAATTTCTGCTATTAGTTCATCATTGTTAGAATTTTTAAGTTCCTCAATTTCTTTATTCAATTGAGCAATCTTATTGTCTTTATCTCTAAGCTCTTCTTCTAACTTAGCCTTTTCTTGTTTTAGTTTCTCTCCATTATCTTTGCAAGATTCTAATTTTTCTTTTAATTCATCTATCTTTGATTGGTCTTCTTGTTTCTTATCATTTAAATCTTTGATCTGATTTTCTAAATCCTTAATGTTTTTAGTTAAATCATCAATCTTACTGTCCTTTTCATCAATATCTTGTCCTGTTAGATCTGTTTGAGTATCAATGGAATACTTATTTGGATTGTAAATTGTCATCTTTCCTTGATACATATCATTATTATAATCAAATTCAAGTTCAACACTATCTACATTCTTATCAAAGACAAACTCTCCATTTTCATAACTTAATCCATTAGGAATAGATTTAAATCCTTGATTTCCGTTGAAACCAAAATGATTTTCGTAAAACGGATTTTGTTTTGGTCTATATTCAACTTCTTGATTATGGAATACTCCCTTACTGTTAATATTTGGATTGCCTAAAACTTTTATAGTATGCAATTTATTTCTTGAAAAAGCATACTGTTCAATTGTCTTCACAGACTTCGGTATAGTTATTTCTTGGAGGTTATTTCTTTCAAAAGCATTATGTTCAATATTTACCAAAGTATCAGGTAAAGTCACTTCTCTAAGTCCACAATTGAAAAATGCTAAACCACCAAGATAAGTTAGACTATTTGATAGTTTTACCTCGTCTATACTTGCTTCGTAAAAGGCAGCATAACCTAAATGCTTAACAGAATCAGGAATAATTACTTTATCCCAATGTTTGCCACGTCCAAATTCTCTTTTATATCTAAGTTCATCGTTTGAATGACTTAAAGAATAATTTCCATTTATATATTTCGTTCCTTCAGGAAATACTAGAATATTTGTCTTCTCTTTCTTTTCTAAGCCTTTATCACTAAAGGCAATTATATTTCCCTCAGAGGAATACATAAAATCATCTTCCGTCCACTCCACCTTATCATCTGTTTTTGCATATACAGGACTTACAGCAACTATATTCACTAGACTTACAAGTAGCATCATTACAGCTAAAATCCCACTGGTTATTTTTTTCATAAATTTTCCTCACTTTCATTTGTATCTTTTCTTTTAAGTTCTTGTCTTTCTCTATTTTCTTCTTCCTTATTTTTTCTAACAATAAATAAAAATTCATCAAGAGATATTTTTCTACTTCGAAATTCCTTGATGACCTCTAAATTTTCTATTTCTTCTTGTTCCTCTGCTAATAACTGAAGTTCTATTTCAATTTCTTCTTTTTTCTTTCTTAAATTCTTCTGTTTTTCTATGTTTCTGATTAATTTTTTATTCATAGATTTTTACTCCCCCCTTATTTTGGTCTACCAAAGGAATAGAAGTGATTTTTCCAATACCTTGAGTTTATACTGGTATATTGGATAGGATCTCCTGCATGGAGCATCATTCCATTTCCGGCATATATTCCTACGTGAGAAATTGGCGTACCAGAATTATATGTGCCTTTAAAGAAAATAATATCCCCAGGTTTTGCCTCGCTTGGAGATATTGGATTACAATAATTTTTATAAATAAGCCAAGCTGTAGTTCTTGGCATTCTCTTTACACCAGACTTGGTAAATGACCAACATACAAAACCTGAACAGTCAAAGTTAGATGGTCCACTTGCTCCAAACACATATCTTTTGCCTATATGTTTTTCTGCTTCATTAAATAAGGCTTTGGCAGTTTCAGAATCAAAAGCAAGACCGGGATTTCCAAAGTTTGGATTGTCTATAATCTCTCCCAAGTTCCCATAGCTTGATCCAAAATATCCACTCATATTTCCCTGACTATCAAGTAAAGCTAAATAATGAGCCATATTTGTTTCATAGTTTGCAAATTCTTCTCTTGCTATTTCATCAATACTTTTCTTTTTTATAGTTAATGTTAGAATTCTATAGGTATATGGATTTCCTTCACTGTCATATTTTGTAATAGACTTTGAAGTATATTTTTTCTCATACATTTGATTAAATAGTTTTTTTAATTCCTTTTGTATCTCTTCAACCGACTTAATCTCTCCATATCTTGCTGTTAAATAGCTAAAAAGCTCGTGTAGATCATGACCAACAGAATCTCCTTTTATATGATATTCATCATAATTTGGATAGTTTTCTTTAATACTATCTATTTCATCTTGTAAGGCATATTCATAACTTGTAAATTCATTATTAATATCCATTAAAACTTCTTCTTTTGATAGATAGCTTGTAGCTATAACATTACTTGTTAATCCTGAAGTAAGACTGCCAACATTGCTAATTCCTTGAAATAGCATAAAAAAAAGTCCTAAAATACAAAGGGCAATTAAAATTTGCTTATATCCTTTGTTTTTTAAAACTTCCAATGTTTTCTTTCCAATATTAGCGAAAGATTTCTTTATTCTATTTACTAAACCTTCCCCGTGTTTCTTCCTAAAATCTCTCTGAAACTTCTTTTTCATAAAAAATCGATTCAATTTATTAGAGTTTTGATAAGCTTTAGTCTTCTTCAATTCTTCAAAATTTCTTTGAAAGAGGAGTTTACTTTCTTTCTTATAAATTTTTCCTTCTAAAGATTTTATTTTTCTTTGAGTTTTTAAAGGTTTTTTTCTTCTAAAATGGCTAATTTCTCTACCTACAACTTCGGTAGTTCTACTAAGCTTATAAGCAGCGTTAACGCCTGCATTATCATCTTTCCCACTATATAGATAGTTTGCCGTCATAGCACTCGCAAAAGTAATAGGTTTTTCTAAACCCGCTTTTTTTGACTTTTTCTTATCCTTAATTAACTCTTTTTCCTTTTTATTCTTTTTCTCATATAGTTTTGATATTTTATCTTCCTTTTTATAAAACTTATCTTTTTCACTTTTGTTATCTTTTTTAGAATGGAATTTAGTTTTATTTTTTGTATCTACCTTATTTTTTTCAGATACATTTTTAGAATCCTGTACTTCTTTTTTTGTCCTGGTGTATTCTTTCTTTGGATCAAAGTTGCTTTTCTTTATAGTATTATCAAAAGCGTCTTTTATTTGTCTTTTCTTTCCCTTGTTTTTATTAGAAATTCCACTATGATTTAAATCAAGTTCATCTGCTTCAAGATTCTCATTTTTTATTACGTTTTTTTCCTGTTTGAAGATTTCTTTTTTCGTGCCTATTTTTTCTTGATTCTTTTTATTTATATTATATTTATCTTTATTTTTTTCAGATTCACTTTTAAATCCTTCAGATAGGCTATCCTGTCTAAATTTCCCACTAGAAACCCTACCCATTAGCATATTTTTTTCTTCTAAATTTCTAACTTTGCCTTTGAAATATTTGCTATTTTGTTTTTTATTAGTATTCAGGTCTTGAATTATTTTTTTATCTTCTTCATTTGCCTTATATGATAGGTCTTTTCTTTTAAACTTCCCATTTAAAGATTTTAATTCTGCTTTTTCTCCTTTGTCCTTAAACTGACTTTGAGATTGGTAAAGTTTTTTAAAGGTGTTTTTTTGAAAGCTTTCTTTCCCTTTCTTACCAAGAATAGAATAACCATCCCATTTTTTTCTTTGCACATCAGAAGATGGTGAATACTTATAGTCATCTCTTGTATCCCTATAGGATACATTGCTATCACTAAAGTTAATGTCATAGCGATCTATGACACCATCATTATCTGAGTCCTGTGATAATGGATCATATGTTGAACTTACCTCTCTATTAAAATTCTTATCTTCTTTTCTAAATCTCCTTATTTTTTTCTCTTGCACGCCATTAAAACTTTCACTCTCAACGTTTTTCTTCCATTTTAAATTACTATTCCTCTTGTAATTTTTTTGGGGAGAAGTGCTACTTTTTATATTAGAGCTAGTTGAATTTGGTCTATCATTAAAATCTCCTTTAAAGTTACTTAGCCTGTATTCTGTTTCTTGCCCGTGATATTCACCATATCTACTTTCCTCATTTTCTTCCATTTTTCTATGCTGCTGTTGCGAATATTCTGGCTGATATTCATTATGATAGAAAGTTTCTGAAAATTTTTCCTCATGGTTTTTTCTTTGTCTTCTTCCTCTATTTGACTTATCTTTTTCGCTGAGTAAATCCTGACTATTTTCTTGCAAATGAGATGAATAATACTTAGAGTTTTCATCATTATTGTCTATGTTATTCCTGCTTTTTACTTTATTAATTTCTTTTTTTGAAAAATCTGATGTTCTCTCTGTACTACTGAATTTTTCATTGCTTTCTTCTTTCTTTTCTGATATAAGTTTGGTCTTTGGTACATCTCTTGGGTTTACTTTCCCTTTCTTTTTCATATATACCTCCTATTTCATATTTTTCTCTATCCTTTCTTTAGCTATTTGACAGTAGTCTTTGTTTATGTCAATTCCAATATATTCTCTGTCCATCCTAATAGCTACCATTCCAACAGTTCCTGAACCCATAAAAGGATCAAGAATTAAGCCTTTTTTAGGACATCCTGCTTTTATACAAAGTTCTACCAGTTTTGGTGGAAATACCGCATAGTGTTTTCCTTTAAACGCACTGGTGTTAATAGTCCAAATATCTCTATTGTTTCTAAACTTAGGGACATTATCTCCTATATATTCTCCATACTCTCTTGCTTCATTTATGCTCTGTCTTTTAGCTCCTGTGCCTTCTTGTAAATACTTATTATTCTTTCCTCTTGCCCTCATATATCTTTTCTTGCTTATTTCTTTTATTGGTTCTTTCATAGCGTCAAAGTCATAGAAATACTTTCTTGCTTTTGATAGTAGAAAGATATGTTCATAGGACCTTGATGGTCTATCTCTACAAGACTCAGGCATGGCATTTTCCTTATGCCAAATAATATCGCTTCGTAAATACCAACCGTCCTCTCTTAATTTTAAAGCTAGTTGCCAAGGTATCCCCATTAAGTCTTTTGCCTTGTAGCCACTGAGTTTTTCTGTAATAGACTCTTTTTGACCACTTCTTCCTTCTATGTTTTTAGGATCTTTATATTCTTTTTTGCTTCTTGTACCTGCATAAGAATCTCCAATAACTACCCAAAGTGTTCCTTCTTTTTTTAATACTCTTTTTACTTCTCTAAAGACTTCAATTAATTTATTTAAATATTCCTCCGGACTTTCTTCTCTTCCAATTTGTCCTTCTGCTTTATAATCTCTAAGTCCATAATATGGAGGAGATGTAATACAGCAATCAAATATTTTATCTGGAAATTCCTTTAGAGCAGAAATTGCATCTAAATTAATAATATAGTTAGTTTTTAACTTCTCTCTGTCTATCAATTTCTATCCCTTCCTTTAATTCTTCTGGTTTAGTTGTCATTAACTTATACAATTTTGTATCTTTAGGGAATCTATCTACAAAAGGTACTATTGTGTTTCCGTAGAATAGTAATCCCTCTCCCTCATTGGAATTTGTTACGTAGGATAACTGATAAAGAGATATATTTAACTTGTTAGCTAAAATTTCCCTATCACCACTAGCTTGATTAAGCATTAAGATAAAATCTGTGTTATCAAATATATTTTCTATTTCAGGACTGGCTAAAAGGTCCTTTACATTTTGAGTTAAACCTGTTGGAATACCTCCCCATTTTCTAAATCTCTTCCAAATTTCTATGGAATATGAGGCTGTTTGTTCTTCTCTTAAAAGCAAATGGAATTCGTCACAGTAATATCTGGTTTCCTTCTTATTTCTATTAATAGTTACTCTATTCCACACTTGATCTTGAACAATTAACATACCTATTTTTCTAAGTTGCTTTCCTAATTCCTTAATGTCATAACAAAGAATTCTATTTCCTGTATCTACATTAGTCCTATGGTTAAATACATTAAGACTACCTTTGACATAAATTTCCATTTCTACCGCTAATTTTTTCCCTACATTTTCTTCTTGTTTTAAAAGTAAATTATATAAATCTTCTAAAATTGGCATATTTTCAGGAATGGGATTGTCGAAGTAATCCTTATATAATATTGGAAGACATCTATCAATTACTGAAGTTTCTTCTGCACTTAATCCTTCCTTTCCTACTACAAGTTCAAACAGTGAAAGAATAAAGTCAGACTTTAAAGATAAGGGATTGTCTTCATCGGCATAGTCTACATTTATATCCAACGGGTTTATATAATCCTTACTTGTTGGCGATATTTTTATAACTTCTCCACCTAATGCCTTAGTTAAATTTCCATACTCACCTTCAGGATCACAGATAATGATGTCATCTTGTGTGATTAAAAAAGCATTGGTAATTTCTCTTTTAGCTGAAAAAGATTTACCGCTACCAGGCGTTCCAAGTATTAAACCGTTTGGATTCTTTAAAAGCTTTCTATCCGTCATAATGATGTTACGACTTAAAGCATTTAATCCGTAGTATAAGCTCTCTCCTTCTAAGCACAACTCTTCTGTTGTAAAAGGAATAAAGACTGCTGTAGAGCTAGTTGTAAGTCCTCTTTTTATTTCGATTTCATTTTTTCCAAGTGGCAGGGAGGAAATTAGTCCTTGTTCCTGTCTATAGTTAAGGTTTTTCAATACACAATTATGCCTACCTGCTATTGAATTTAGTTGAAAGATTATATTACTCAATTTCTTTCTACTTTTTTCCATATTTGTAAACAAAATAGTTATTACAAACATTCTCTCATTATGATTTTGAAGTTCTACCAATAGTTTCTTAGCATCATTACCATAGGTAATTAAATCGCTTGGAAGAATATCAATATCATATCCTGATCTTATAGCCTTCTTATTTTCTTCAATTTTCATTTTATCCAAGTCCGTTATTTTTCTTTTAATCATCTTTATAGCTTCTGTTTGATCAATGGAATTTATATGAAATGTTACAATCATATTTTCTTCAACCCCTAAAAATTCTGATAATAATCTATCTGATAATTCAGGTGCTAGAATTTGTAGAAAGTTTACTTCTCCAAAGTATTCTCCAATTTTAAATTGATTGTGAGATGAAAAGTTAAATGATGCTGGTACTATATAATCCTTAGTAGATAGTCCACTATATTTTAGGTCTTCAAATGAAAAAACAAAATTCTTATTTGGATTTAAGATATCGTGAATAACCTTTAACCTTTCATATCCACTTAATACATAAGCTTTTACTCCCATCTGCTTAAAGTTATTTAATATATCCATTTCCATTCTTTCAAGTCTTGTAGTTGCCTCTTTTAAATCTTGTGCTTGTAAGCTAAAGGTGATATACATATATTTAGTAAGTCCATTATTTCCTTTTTGACTCTGATTTTTTAGCATTTCCCTGTACTCTTTTCGTATTTCATTATATGAATCGTTTCTATCCGGAACATTGATGTTTTTTTCTACTTCTTCATTTTTTCCTATGCGATTAATATATGAAAGTTCTATATCAACACTTGGATCAAAATAGTTTAAAAAACTTGAAAATTCATTAAATATACTTTCCTTATCTTCTTCTGTTGAAAGCTGGTAGTTAATATCTAAAAAACGTATCATTTTATTAAATTTGTTCTTCTCAACTTGGCAAATCCCATTTCTCAACATTCTTAAATAAGGGATTGTTTCCTGAACGCTCTTTTTCTTCTTCCCACCAAAAAAGGAAAGCTTCTTTTTGGGCTTTCCTTTTTCTTTAGAAATATTTGCTTTTTTCATCTTTTTTTGACTTATACTAATGCTTTTTAAATCTTCTTTTTGTTTTTTTAAATTTCTTTTTTCTTGATTTAATTTTTTCTGTTGTTTTTTCTGTATTTGATTCATTTACTCCTTTCCTTTCTTTGTTTCTTTATATCATAAATACATTCTGTCTTGTATATCCTTATACTTGTCTGTCTTTTCTTATCTATAATATACTTTAAATATTTTTCAAAATAGATCCCGTCCTTTTCATAAAGAGTTGCAAATATTATAGGAAAAGACACACCTATCATAATTAACATAGATAGGTCATTAGGCAGCACTTTTTTTACCATTAAATATACTGGAAAGCCTATTAGACCTGCAATTGTAAATCCAATTAATTGTCTTTTTGTTAGATTTAGAGCTACCTTTGTTTTTACTTTCGTTAAGTCCTTTGGGACATTTACATAAGCCATTATTCTAAACCCTCTAAGTAAAAGCCATATATGTCTTCTCTGTTCAGATCTTCTAATGATTTTCCCATATTCACTGCTATTTCTAAGACTTTTTCATTCGTTTCTTCTCTATTATCTAAAACTTCCGATATTTTTCTTATAATCATTCTATTTTGTATTTCTCTTGTAATATATCCCCCTATTAAAAGTATTGGGAGTCCTATTGTTCCAAGTGTTTTTAGATTGATTTTTTTGTCCTTTTTTCTTCTAATTTTCATCATCTTCTCCTTTTTTATTAATGAGCATTTAAAATTGATTTTGCAATACTTCCTGATTTCATCATAGTTATACCAAGTATTAAGGTGTATCCTAGTAATTCAAAAATACTTTTGTGTATGTCTGATATATTTAAAGTCTTAACAAGTACGGCATAAATTCCTACGCATATAAGTAGGAATAAACCTTGCAAGCCAAGTGCGAAGAGCCCTCTTATATAGTTTGTTCCAATACTTCCCCATTCTTTATTGCCCATTGTGGCAAAAGGTATGGCGCAAACTGAAGTATAAATATATATTTCTATCATCCTGCCGTATAGAATAACTGTAATGAGTATTGATATCCCTTGAATTATCATCTTTACAATTGATGTCTCTAGTACTATAGTCATTAATTTTCCTATTGACTCTCCTTTTAGGCTATCTACCATATTAGCTATATCACCTGGAGAAACTTTTGCACTAGCATTTGCCACACCTGCTGCCTTTCCTATTAAATTCTGTGCCACATCAAATACTGCCATAGAAAAGTCAAAAGCATGAGATACAAGCCATACTGCTATCCACATTTTTATCATATATTTAAAAAAATCAAAGGTATCTGTGTCATGCATATTATTTTTGTTCATTACCATTTGAATTAATTCAATACATAGTACAGCCGTTATGATAAGACCTGCTATGGGAAGTATTACATTTTCTGAAATAGACTTTATGAAGTGAAAAACCTCCGAGTTCCATCCACTCGGAGTCTTTCCTACCTCATTTGCTATCGTTGATACTTTGTCATTTATATCAAGGAGCATTCCGCTTAAATTTTCCTTGATCATATCAATAAGTATCTCCGAAAAAAACTCTTTGATCTTATCTACTATATTAAACATTTTATTTTAACACGTTTGCTAATAGCGGTATTAGTTTTAAACCTATGAGTACAATTCCCCCTCCAGCCATAAGCTGCTTAATACCTTGAGATTTAGCACCAGGGTTGTCATTCCCATAACCTTCCATCAGGTTGATAACACCCCATGCTCCAAGCCCTGCACCAATTGCTGTAACTAATATTTTTAATACATTTACTGCTTGTGTAAAAAATTCCATTTATATTTCCTCCTCTTTTTCTTCTTTTTCAATTTTATTTATGTGCTTTACTATAAAATTTTTAAATGTCTTGTCTTCTTTTTTTGTTTCCTTAAAATATCCAAAAATATGGATGTATTCTCCACTTTTAAATTCCTTCACACTTTTTGCCTTTTCTCCGTAGAGATTACAGTAGATATATTCTTTTTTAACCTTTCCTTCTTCTTTGTTCTTTCTAACTATTGTGAAGTTAGCTACTTCTTTTTCTCCTTCCTTTGTATCTATTGCAGTTGTTTTTATTTCTCCTACTAGATTTCCATTAATATTTAGCATTTCTCTTTCCATTTGTTCTATCTCCTTTATTCCATAAAAAAAGCGATAGTTTTCTCTATCGCTTCTACTTCTAATTCATTAATATTTCATTTTTCTCTGTATCTTATTTTTTCGGCTCATCTCGTATATATTTCATTCTTCCTCCTTTGGGCATAAAAAAACACCGAAATGTTTTTTTTCGGTGTAAATTTCTCTATTTAATTTTATGGTTTTAGTAATTCTTTCCAGTTTTCTATAAAGCCAACATGCCTTAGTTCAATATTTTCATATCTTGCTATTAGTTCCGTTAAATCATGATAAAATTTTTTGTAATTTTCTTCTTCAGAAACTATTTTAAGATTTACTAATGTAGCAAATATTGTGTTGTTTGAAATATTCTTTTTTAAATATTCTTTATATAGCTTTGGTGATTTTGTAAGCTTTGCTCCATATAGCCTGCCATAATGGGCACATATATTTCTTATATAGGCAAAATTTTCTATCCAAGATTCAAAGTAATGGTAGTCTGTATGAAAGACTTTTGCAATTTTACTTTTATCTTCATTTTTCATATTTTTATACATTTTAGATAAAGTTCCAAAACTTGCTACTTCTATCACTGCATATAGCGGAATTTCTCCACCTTCATAATTGTCTTTAAAGTTTTTTATAAATGGTGAGCGTCTATTTCTTTTAACTTCCCTTGTTAATTCTTCTAGTACCCTTTCTTGTTCCTTTTGTTTCTCAAAATTATTCATATCTTTATATGAAAAGTTCCCATATTTTAAAGAAAAATAGTTTGTGATAACTGCTCTTAAAGAAACTTCAATATGTTCTATTGTTCCAAATATGAGTTGTCTAAGTTCTCTATCAAATTTATATAAACTTACAATATCTTCAAAACTCATTCCTGATATATATCTTCCATCTTTTTTTAATGTGATACTATAAGCTTTAATCAGCCTGTAATAGGATATTCTTCCAAGAATTTTCTCAGCATAAGTTTTATCTTCTACTAAAAGTCCTAAGTCTATTAAGTTTTTTACTTGATTTTCTATACTAATCGGTTCTTGATGAATTTTTTTCATTTTTTCTCCTAAAATCAAATGACCCGACTTGGTCCGCATTGTTAAGAGGCGTGTCGGGTACTGTTGGCATTATTATATGTTATAAAATATTTTTTGTCAAGTATTTTCTTTTAATCTTTCCTAAATAGCTATCTTACTTCTTATTTAATTTTAAATTTATTCATCTAATATTTCAACTACCATACTCTCTTTTAACTTAACCTCATCTTTTCTCTGTAGGTATTTCTCTATGTCAAATATATTTCTCTTATCATAATCTTCCAATAACTTGTAATTCTTATGCTTTGTAATATCAAATTTATAAGATAAGAAAGGTCTTACTCCTCTTAGTTGGTATATACACTTACCACCATCCATTACAGTTATTTCATCTTGACTCATAAGTTCCTTACCGGTTTTTTGATAATTTAAACCAAAGCTCTTTTGATTTGATCTTGTTTCTGATGTGTTATATAGGTCTATGGTTTCTTTGCCTAGGCTTTCAGATAATTCTTTTAATGTTGTTCTTTCTTTGCCTCCTAAAAATAATGTAGAATCACAATTGCCAACTATGGTATCTGCATTATCTTTATAGATACTTTTTAGTTGTGATTGTGCTTGTAATATTATACAAGCTGATATTTCTCTACTTCTAATAGTTGCTATCAGCTTTTCAAATTTAGGAATTAAGCCGATATTTGCGAATTCATCAAGTAGGCATCTCACATGAACAGGAAGTCTTCCGCCATATTCATCATCTGCTTTATCACATAATAGATTAAATAATTGTGAGTACATTATTGATACTACAAAGTTAAATGTATCATCTGTATCCGATATTATTACGAATAAAGCTGTTTTCTTTTCTCCAAGTGTATCAAGTTCCAGTTCATCTTCTTTCATTAAGTCCCTAAGTTCCTGAATATCAAATGGAGCAAGCCTTGCTCCACAGGATATAAGGATTGATTTGGCAGTTTTTCCTGCTGCAAGTTTGTATTTCTTATATTGTTTTACTGCGAAATGGTTTGGCTTTTCTTTTTCTAATGCTTCAAACATATAGTCTACTGCATTTTTAAAATTTTCATCTTCTTCTCTTACTTCACTTGCATCTATCATAGCAAGTAGAGTTGTAAAGTTCTGTTCTTCTTTAGGAGCTTCATACCAGATATATCCTATAAGTGCTGTGTAATAGAGTTTTTCAGCTTTCACCCAAAAATCCTCAGTTGATTTTTCTCCTTCTCCCTTGGTATTTGCGATTATTGTTTGTACTAATTTCAAAATATCTTTTTCACTTTTCAAGTATGCAAATGGATTATATCTCATGGATTTTTTAAAGTTTATTGTGTTTAGTATTTTTATCTCATATCCATTTCTTTCCAACATTTTCCCACATTCTAGGACTAATGTTCCTTTTGGATCGGTCACTACATATGAAGAGTGCATTTGCATGAGATTTGGCTTTACAAAGAACCTTGTTTTACCACTACCAGAACCTCCAATTACCAATACATTTTTATTCCTAGCATATTTTGGATTTTTAGGTCTATTGTTCATGGTAAGTCTTTCAGTTTGAGTTAGTAGCACATTGTTTTCAAACTTCTTGTCAATGTATGGCTCAATATCTTTTTCATTTCCCCATCTTGCCGATCCATATTCTCTGCCCTCTCTAAACTTTTTTGCTTTTTTCTTTTTCTGTATAAGGATTAACTTAATAACTACTGATAGAATTAGACCAGGTATCAGGTTTTTTATTTTTAATGATGGAATATAGTTTAAAGTATCTATTTGACTAAAAGCTACTATAATTCTATCTATTATATCTCCTCCTATATAAGAGTTGACATGGCTTGCAAAGATATTTCCTATATAAAAAAATAAGAGGTAAGGAAGATTTTCTAATACAAATTTCTTCTTATCTCTTATCTTAAAAACATTTTTTATATCTTTTATTATTTCATTTAGTATTTTCGAATTAATCACTTCCTCTCCATAAAAAAGAGTAGATTTCTCTACCCATTAGTATTTTATTTATCTTTTTTATATCTTATTACTGGAACTTGTTTTATTTTTTTACCTATCTTTTTTCTTTCCAAGACAAACATCATATTTTCATTTCTTTTAAAATATCCTAGATCTTTATGATAGCTTATACCACACTTGCAATGTAATAGACCTATAAACTGTTGCTTCATCTTTGAGTTACATATGGGACATATTCTTTTATGTGTCATTTTAAACCACCATTATACTTATATTTTACTTTCAAAGGTATTTTTTTAGTTTCTTTCCTAATGCTTCTGCTCTCATTTTTTATCTATAGATAAGAGAAATTCTTCTACTGGATGAATCCCATCTTCTTTTTCATAGTATTCAACAATAAAACTATTCATACCTTCTCATCATATATATTATATATCCAAGTGCTTTTATTATAAACTTTGTTCCTGATGTTTATGTTTAACCTTATCTCTGTCAATAGTATCTTTGACTTTATCCTTGAAGTTATTAAGCCTTTCTATTAAAGATTTTCTTTTTCTTGACTTATCTTTAGTAAATTTCTGGACTGTCTTTTTAAAAGCTTGTTCCATTACTTTTATATCTTTTGCTTGAAAAAAGATAATGTTGTTTCCATTTTCTAAATCTTTCTTTATGGAAAATTTAACCCCATATCTTTTTAATTCTTTTTTCAATGCTTTTAAGTCTATGTCATTTAATTCTAAGGTTTCTACTTTACCTTTTTTTACAAGGTCTTTTACTTTTACTTTTTTAAATTTTTCTAAGGGTCTTGAATGTTCTGTCTGCGCTTTATGTTTATTTATTTCTAATATTTTCTTCATCAAATTTATAACTTGCTTGGCTGTAACTATCCCCGCTTTTTTTACTATGGCTATTGTTCTGCTATTTATATCATCATTTTGCATTCACTCACCTACTTTCATTCTTTTTTTAATATTTCATAGGCTAATTTTGATTTCTCCTTCATTTTTTCTATTCTTCTATTTTCTCCTGTAAATATAATGGGACTGCATATTTCAAGTATCCTTGAGTAAATTCTTTTATCTTTTATAGTTTCAGGATTAGTTAAAGCTGATATATTTAAGTTTGTTGTTATAATTAGAGGTTTCCAACTTCTATATCTACTATCTATTATGTTAAAGATATGCTCAGCTGCAAAATCAGTATCTCTTTCCATTCCAAAATCATCAATAATTAATAGTTTCTTATGATTTAGGTTATCTATATACTTACTCTTATCAATCTCAAAGTTAGTCATATCATTTAAAATTACTGAAAAATTTGTCATTTTGACTGATATTTCTTTTTCTAGTAAAGCATTTGCTATAGCACTTGCAAGATATGTTTTTCCACATCCCACATTCCCTGTGAGAATTAATCCTATATTATTTTCATATATTTCATCAAATTTTTCCACATAGTTTTTTGCTACTTTTTCATGCTCACTATCTTTGTCCATATTTTTAAAATTCCAATTTAATAAGATAGGATCAGAAAAACACTCTTTTTTTAAGTGTTCAATTTTTAAAAGCCTTTTATTTTCTTTTCTTTTTTCTTCCTCTAATTTTTGTCTTTCTTTTTTACATTGACATAAAATACCAACTTTTTTTATTTCTCCAAAGAAGTCTATTTCTTTTTCAATTGGTGTTTTACATTTTGCACAATATTTTAATCCTGTTTCTTGATCTATATAACTCCTATTTTCTTCATCATTTGATGGACTATTTGTTTCTGCATTTTTTATTTTCTGTTCTAGGATTTCTTTTATTAATTCCATATACTCATCTCCTATCAAGTATTTAAAATTTCTCTCCAGATATCCTCATCATTACTATAGTCATAATTTTCTCTTTTCTGATCTTCTCTCTTTATGACTTCTATGTTTCTAATATTTTCATCTGCATTGTATAAGAGAGTCAGTAGATAAGCATTAATGTTTCTAATATCCTTTGGAGCATTTTCTCTTAGGTATTTCAAAACATAGTCTATGTGTTTATAGTTAAGACTTAGAAATCTTTCTTTAAAATTTTCATTGGATATATGCCTCCCTCCTATTTTAATGTTTGTAAAGCTAGTTAAGGCTTTTACAAGTACATTTATCATTACATCTACTTGCTTCTTTTCTTCTATTCTTACTTTTTCAAAGGTTTCATAAGATATATTCTTTTTTATAGTTTCTTTTAATTCTTCCTCCTCCAAAGTTTTTTTTGATTTTTCTCCTAGCTTTTCTAAGGGGGATATGGGGGTGGTATTATTAAAATCAGTATTATTAGTTTCAGTATTATTAATATTAGTATTATTAGAGTCCTCTTTTGAAACTTCTTGAGGTTTGTTTTCTAAACTTCCTGAAGTTTGTTTTTTAAACTTCTTGAGGTTTGCTTTTGAAACTTCTGTAGTTTTATTATTTTCTGTGTAAATAAAGTTCTTTACATAGAGTAAATTTGGTTTTCCAAGTCCTAACCTCTTTTTTTCTAATAATCCTATTTCTTCAATTTCTTTCATTACTTTAACCGACTTATTTCTCCCCCAGTTTAATACTTCCATAATTTCTTCTATGGTATAGATGATGTATACCTTGTTTTCTTCATCTAACCATTTATTCTTAATTGACAAGCTCATTCTATCGAGTAGAATTCCATAAAGAATTTTTGCTTCTACAGATAGTTTTTTAAAATTTAAGTCGGTAAATAAAGTTTTGGGAATCCTAAAAAATGAATATTGTTCTGCTTCATTGCCATAATAGTATTCAAATTTAACTATTTCTTTCATCATAGCCCCCTTTCTTTTCATATAAAAAGAGATAGCTTTGATTTTGCTATCTCTTTTTCATCGTTTTAATCTATTTATTTTTATATTTAAATTGCTTTTATTCTTTCATTCACTCCTTCTATCACTTCTATAATAAAATATCCTAGCACTGGTAAACCATAAGGACTGAAAAGATATGCTAGTATAATTGCCTCTATAGCAAGTGCTTTTTCTCCATGATAAACAGATCCCAAAAATCCCATAATAGCAATAAATGAAATCAGTTTAAAAAATATTGTGCTGAGTCCTAATACAAACGTTAAAAATAGAGTGATGATACTTAACGCTATACTAATAGGAAACAATATGATTTTAAAAAAAACTCTAAATATTATCATATTCTCTTCAATCCTTATTACTTATGTTTTCTTTTCTTTTTTGTTAATTTAATAAAAAAGATGACAGACTTAATCCTAAATCGTCTTGTTTAAAAGTTTTGTGGAAGCCTTTAAACTTTGATTTTAATGGATTTATTGTATCTGTCATCATTATATCACTGTCCCCTGTACCATTTTCTCCTACCAATCCGACAATTTGACCAGATTCAAGACTCAAGTTTAAATTGTCTAATACTTTATGTTTGTAACTCATATTGAGATTATTTATTTCTAATCTATTCATTAGTCTCCCCCTCTTTCCAATAATTTTTTAACATATTAATAGAATCTTCCTTTTTAATTTCAAGTTGATTTGCCACATCAATCAAGCCATCACAAGCTTTATAAAAAGCTGAATTAGCAAGTTTTTTTATTAAAACTTCATCATCAGTAACAAATCTGCCTGCCGTTCTATTTGATCGTGCCAATCCTTCACGCTCAAGTTCCTGCAAGGCCCTTTGGACAGTATTGGGATTTACACCATAAGACTGGGCTAGATTTCTAACTGTGTCTATTTTTTGTCCCGCCTTCCACTCATTACCTGAAATTTTAATTTTAAAATCTTCTAATAATTGAATGTAAATAGGCCTACTATTGTCAAAATCCATATAGCACCTCCAATTTATAATGTTGTAACATTGTGTTGTTGTATTACTTCCTTAGTACAATCATATTATATATTAACTTTTTATAATTATCAAGACCTTTTTTAATTTTAAAAAATAAATTTCTTTCCTTAAAATTAATGTTTTTAATAAAAAAAGAGGGTTTAGAATAATTGCTCTAAATAATGCTTCATTCTAATTCCCTCTTACAAAAATAAATATATAATTCTTATTATTAAACTAAAATTCTTTTAAGTATTTTTTAAACTCTTCCAAAAGAGATTTTTTAGTCACTATACCAAGCTCATCAAAAACTTCATCAAGCTTTTCAAATAGTTCTATAAAATTATCATATGAAATATTATTTCCCATATGCCCTATTCTGAAAATTTTATTTGTCAGTTCACCTGCTCCTTTGGATATAATTATTCCTTTGTTTTTAAGAGCGTCAAATATTTCGCTACTTGTGTGATTTTCAGGACAAATCACAGCGGTAACTGTATTTGAATACGAATCTTTGGGATACAAAGAAAACCCCGCACTAACAAAGGCATTACGAGTTGCATGTGCATATTGACTGTGCTCTCTTACAAAATCTTTTGATAATAATATATCCAATGCTTCATCTAATGCATAAACCAAATTTTCGTTCATAGTATATGGAAATGCAAAACCCGAACTCGTATCATATTTATAATAATTTTCAAAATTCATATAGTAACTAGAAACGGGAGTTTTCCTATCTGCAATAGCTATCTTAGCTTCTTTTGAAATTGTTATAAGTGTCAAGCCAGTTGGTGCTGAAATACATTTTTGCGAACCACCAAGTGCAATATCTACATTGTATTCATCAAAGTTAAATTCTTCACCACCCATGCCTGATACTGTATCCACAATAGTGAGTATATTATATTTTTTTAACAAATTACATATACCTTTTATATCATTTGTTATTCCAGAAGGTGTTTCACAATGAACCATAGTAGCTACTTTAAATTCATTATCATTTTTTAGAAAATTTTCTAGTTTCTTTACGTCAATTCCTCTTCTAAAGTCATCTTTATACATGACAACTTCCCCACCACAATATTTTACAAAATCTGCAAAACCTTCACCAAATATTCCATTATAAATAACAAGCACTCTATCTCCCTTTTCTACTAGATTTAAAACAGCAGCTTCAAGCCCAAGCATAGCTTCTCCGAGCATAGCGAATGAAGTAGCTTCTGTATTTAATAATGTTGAAATCTTTTTTTCCATATTTCTATGAAAAATTTCATATTGTATATCTAAGTCGGGATTAGTGAGTGACTCTCCCATTCTACTTAAAACTCTTTTATCAATTGAAGTTGGACCTGCACATAATAATTTCATAATTTGCTCCTTTTGAAATTTAAAAAAGGTGAATTATCCGTAGACAATTCACCTAAAATAATAATATTTTAATTAATTTTTAAAAAGCGGACTTACTTTTTTATATACTAACATCATAACAGCCGATGTTGTAAAACCTTTAATCAAATTAAAAGGCAATACAGAATATAACATCATTGATAATAAATCATGAATCCTAGGTGTAATAGCATTTCCCATATCAATGATTACTTGCATAGGCATAACTTTTGAGTATAGTGGAAATACAACAAAATAATTTGAAAGCATTGCTACAGTTGTCATAGATATTACCCCTACAGTCAGTGCATATATAGCCCCTTTATAAGTTCTATGTCTCTTATAAATTAAACTAGAAGTAGATGCAAAGGTTGCAGAAATAATAAAATTAGAAAGCTCTCCTATACCTGCTGTCATTGTTCCCTTAAAAATTAAAGCCAATACATTTTTTAGACCAGCAATCAAAATTCCATAAACTGGCCCCAATGTGAATGCCCCGACAAGAACTGGCAAATCAGATATGTCAAGCTCCATAAAACTCGGCGCTACAAAAGTAAGTGGCACTTGAAAATACATAAGTATAAATGCTATTACCGCAAGCATTGATACTTTAGTGATTTCTCTCGAACTACAAAAAGATTTTGTATTTACTTTATTCATTTTACCTCCAATTGGGGCAATAAAAAACCCCGAATCTTCGGGGTCAAAGATTAAATCATTCTATCATCCAGACTTTACTGTCGGTATTGGAGTTTCACCAATTCAGCTTGCGCTCGCGGACTTTACCGCCGGTTGGGAATTGCACCCTACCCTGAAGATTTAATAAATATTTTATTAACTTAATTTAATTATACCATTTGTCAAAAATATTACAAGTCTAACTAATTTTTTGAGTACTAGAATCATATACAACTACTGGCATTCCATTAAAAGTATTTTCAAAAAGTCGTGGCATATCTTTTGGCGGAATATTTATACAACCATGAGAACCATTGGTTCTATAATTAGATCCACCAAAACTACTCCTCCATGTAGCATCATGAAGACCAATTCCTCGCCAGTTTATTGGAAGCCAATAGCTAACCTTTGAACGATAATTCTCACCTGTTAAATATCTATCTTTCTCACGAGACCATATTTTGTCAGTTCCTGTTGGCGTAGAATTACCTCTGTTGGGATTTCCAGTGACAATATTTGTTTTTAAAATCATCTGGCCATCTTTATAAAACCAAAGCATTTGTCTAGCTAAATCTACTTCAATATAAGAATTTCCCAAATCATTTTCTGCTCTGCTATTTGCTGTCAACTTGTAGACGGGAGTGAGTTCTTTATCCTCACCTGTTGCTAAAATATTTGCAAGCTCTTCCTTAGTCTTTTCAATATCAGTTAACCAGCCATATATACCACCATTTACACGAACTTTTCCTATATCAGTAGCATTAAACTCACGAGTACCCTTAAATGTGTCATATTTGCCAGCAAGTGTTTTTACAAAACTATCTATTTTTTCATCATCTGGCACCAAAGTTCCATTTTCTGATTTAGAAAATAAAGCAATCATTTTTTGACCAGTAATTTCTTCTTTTCTATCTTCAAAATTATAAACAATTTTTCTGTCATAAACATCTTCATAAGATTTTAACTGATTTTTTAAATAGTCACTATCAGAAGTTATATTGGGGCTCAAATATAATTCCTGTTCTGCTAAATCAACAGTATCCTCACCTTTAGAGAATGTATCGATAATAGCTTTTTTTAATAAATCAACTCTTACAATATTGCCTTCAATTTCATCTACTATTTTGAAGTTGCCATTTTCAAAAACTACTTTTGCATCCTCTGGATAGACATTGCCATTTTTAACGGCTTTTAAATTTTGAATTTTAAGATCTAATAGATTATCATCTAAATCAACAGAATGTTTTAAATCAAAATCTTTTTCTATTAAAGATGCAATAGGCCAATAAAAAGGTATTTGATGAATATCATCAACATCAATGAGCCTATCATCATATTTAATATCTGTTGAAGAAATATATTCGTCCTCTTTTACATCTTTAGCTTTAATAAAAACTTTTAAGTCCTTAGAAAGTTCCTCATAATTTTTTTCAAGTTCCGAAATTTTTGTCAAACCAAAATCAATGCCATTGATATAGGTTTTTGGCATAAATCTATCACTAAATAGATATACCCCTGCAATATATACTGATAGTATAAAAAATAAAATCATAAAAATAAATATTTTAAAGCTCTTTTTCATATTTCCTCCGAAAGTATATTATACTCCAAATAGATAAATATTATAGCATTTTTATAAAAAAATACTTGAACAATTTAAAAATATTTGTTATACTTTAAAAGTTGTAAAAAGAGATAACTGAATTTAAACTCTCTTTACAAAATATATATATTTTAAAAAAATTGTAAAAAATCTATTGACAATAAATAAATAAAACTATATAATATATCTTGTTGTTAAACTTCATGCGGGAGTGGCGGAATTGGCAGACGCGCTAGACTTAGGATCTAGTTCCATTGGAGTGGGGGTTCAAGTCCTCTTTCCCGCACCATTTATAAAGTCCATTTAGGGCTTTATTTTTTTACAAATTTTAAATAATATAAAACAAGTATAGTATATTATACCCAATTATTTTTTAAATGCTACTAATTGCTTTAATTAAATTTAATCATTTATTTCACAAATACAGTCATACCAAAATAATTTAATTTAATTTTTATAATCCATAATTTCTTCTCATTTTTTTTATTTCTGTTATAATAGTAATATATTTTAGAAATGGGATGATATCTTGAATTTTAAAGATAAAATTAGGAATTTTATGATTGGCAGAAATGGTCACGATTCCTTGAATACTTTCATATATGCACTTATTCTAGTGCTACTTATTGTCAATATTTTTGTCAAAAATAGTATTTTGTCAACTGTAGCTATTATTCTTTTAATATATAGTTATTATAGATTATTATCAAAAGATATAGTGAGTCGCAGTGCTGAGAATAAAAAGTTTCTAGACACTATAAATCCTTTATTAAAAAAGTTTAATTTTTCTAAAAATGCTTTCAAGAACAGGAAGGAATATAAATACTTCACTTGCCCAAAATGCAATCTCGCTATGAAAGCACCTCGTGGCAAGGGCAAATTATTGATTACTTGCAAAAAATGTGGTGAAAAATTTCACATAAATAGCTAATGCTTAAATCTATTTAAAATTATATTTATATTATAATTAAAAATATTCCGTTCATAATTTAACTTATATAAGATTTAAAAACTCTTTAGGCCTCTAAAGAGTTTTTAATATTTTATTATACTTTTCACATCAATTCCATCGAGCATTTTTCGACCTTTTAAGTCAACAAGTTCTATTAAAAACACAAGTGAATCTACTTTTCCACCTAGTTTTTCAATTAGTCCAACACACGCTTTTGCAGTTCCACCTGTGGCGAGCAAATCATCAACTATTACTACTCTTTCACCTTTGTTTATTGCGTCAGTGTGCATTTCGACAGAGTCACTGCCATACTCTAAATCATAGCTTTCTGAAATTTTATCAGATGGTAGTTTCCCAGGCTTTCTCACTGGAACAAATCCTTTATTTAATTTATACGCAAGAGCAGAACCAAATATAAAACCACGTGCCTCCACACCAATTATTTTATCTACATTCTCATTTATTTCTGCAGCCATCTCATCAATTGCTTCACTAAATGCATCCGAATCTTTTAATAAAGTTGTGATATCTCTAAATACTATTCCCTCTTGGGGATAATCGTAAATACTTCTAATACTTTTTTCTAAATTCATATACAACCTCCAGCTTTTTTTATTATATCATACTGACATAGTAATTTATTGTACTCTTTTATATTTTTTATTTTAATGGTATAATTGGTTAATTATATTTTTAAAGAGATGATGAAGATGAATGTTAATGAGAAGAAAAAAGTTGAACAAAAAAAAGTTAGAAAAGCAAATTTTATTGAGGCATTAATTGTATTTATTGTCTTAATTGCTGTAATGTTTATTTCGATAATAGTTTTTGAACAAGATCCACATATTCCTATGTTAATTGGCGTTGTTGCCGCTGCACTTATGGCTCTTAAAATTGGGTATTCATGGAGTTTTATAGAAAAGTCCATGATTGGAGGTATATCACAAGCCATGCAATCTATAATAATTCTTGCAATTATAGGTGTACTTGTTGGTGTATGGATACTTTCCGGAGTAGTACCTACAATGATTTATTATGGCCTTATGATTATTAAACCTTCTATATTTTTAGTGGCGACTGTAATTATAACATCAATAACATCTATTGCTACTGGAACATCTTGGGGAACAGCAGGAACAATGGGTATTGCACTTATGGGTATTGCAAAAGGGCTTGGTATACCAGCCCCTATAACTGCTGGAGCAGTATTATCTGGTGCATACTTTGGTGACAAAATGAGCCCTCTTTCTGATACGACAAATCTAGCACCTGCTATGGCGGGCACTGATGTATTTACTCATGTAAAATCTATGGCAAAACCTACAATTATTGCTTATGCTATTACACTTGTAATTTTTGGCTATTATTCTTATAAATTTAAAGCACAGTCTAGCGATTTAACTAAAGTAGCTGAAATTATGACAGGTTTGCAAGATAATTTTTATATTTCCCCATTACTTTTATTGCCACCGTTAATAGTTATATTATCAATTGCTAAAAGAACTCCTGCAATTCCAGGTATAAGTCTTGGGATTATTGCAGCAGCTATTTTGTCTCCTATTTTTCAACAGTCAAATTTTGGTGAAATTCTACACGCTGCTTTAGAAGGTTATGATTCCAACACCGGTATTTCTGCAATTGATGAGCTTCTAACTACTGGCGGTTTAAACAACATGATGTCTTCTATTTCACTTACGCTTATTGCCATGATGTTTGGAGGAATAGCAGAAAGCACTGGAATACTAGAAGCCATTGTAGAAAAAATTGTCCACAAAATAAAATCAAAAGTCGGTATTGTTGCCACTACCATCGTAACTTGTTTTGTATCAAATGCAACAATGCCCGAACAATATATCTCAATTGTAGTTCCAGGTAGAATGTTTAAACAAGAATATAAAAGTAGAGGAATACATCCAAAGCTTCTTTCTTCTTCTTTGGAATCTGGAGGGACAGTTACTTCTGCAATGATTCCTTGGAATACATGTGGTGCTTACATGACACAAGTTCTTGGTGTTAGCACAACAGCATACCTCCCTTTCTTATATTTTAATCTTTTGATGCCAGTGATACAAATTATAATTACTGCAATTGATAGCGATAAGTTAAATATAGAAAATGACCCTGACACCGCTTTTTGACTTTTAATAATATGCTTTCTCATGTATAATTGAGGAGGAATTATTAAAGAGGTGTTATATGTATAAAGAAATTATTGAAAAGCTGACATGTGCGAGTGTAACTAAAAAGAATTTGCTAGAAAAGTCTATCTTTAGATATTTAGTTGCTGCTGCTCTTGCCGGCTTTTTTATTGGAATGGGAATACTTATCATGGCGCAGTCAATTTTGATTTTTAAAGATATTAGTTTTCCTATTGTAAAATTTGTAAATGGTTTTGTATTCTCCCTTGCATTATCTTATGTGATATTTGCAGGAGGAGAGCTGTTTACTGGTAATGTCCTTGTAATGAGCATGGCCGGCTTTAATAAAAGAATTGATGTAAATTCGCTGCTTAAAGTATTCATTTTTTCCTATGTAGGAAATTTATTGGGTGCTTTTGTCATCTCAATTCTTTATTCTAGTACCAACATCAATAGCGACTTGCAATCTATTATAATATCAATGGCAGAAGCCAAAATAAATCAAGATTTTATAACATTATTATTTAAAGGTATTATGTGCAATATTTTAGTTTGTTTAGCAGTATTGATTTGTAACAGAAATATTCAAGATATTGCAAAACTTATCATGATATTTTGGTGTATTTTTCCTTTTGTTGCATTGGGCTTTGAACATAGTGTAGCTAACATGACTTGCTTTACTCTTGCAAAGATTTTTAATCCATCAATTAATATTATGAGTATCTCAAATAATTTAATACCTGTCACTATTGGAAATATTATAGGCGGCTTATTAGTCAGCTTAACATATTACACAATTGGTAGAGAATAAAAAAAATCGAATTTGTCCTGTACTTCTATTTGAAAATATAAGGCACAAATTCGTTTTTTATTTTTTTATATTATAAATTTATAATAATAATTTATTTAAAATTAATCTTTCAATTTTCTCAATTTATCGCCTTTGTTAAACATAGTAAAAGTTCCATGAGCAATAAATTTTTCATCTTCATTATAGACTTTCACATCTATAATATTCGTAGTCCTTCCCGAATGCAAAATTTCTGTTTTTGTATAAAGTTTTTCTCCTTCTTTTGAGGCAGAAATGAAATTAATACTCGAGTCCAGGGTTACTGATATTTTATCTTTTAGTACTAACAAAAATCCACTGGCACTATCCATAAGCGAATATAGAGCCCCTCCATGTACAACACCTATAGCATTAATATGCTGAGCTGCTGGTGTCATTTCAATGACTAAATTATCACCATTATAGCTATGCACTTTAAAATTATTTGCAACTGCATAGTCGTCTTTTTCTATTCTTTCAATTAATTCTTCCCTATTCATACATTTACTCCTATTTTAAAAAATTAAGCTGTCTGATATTTATATTTTCAAACTTAGAAACTGTAAGTCCTATTAACCTAATTTTTTCACCAGTATAAGTTTCATCAAATATCTCAATACCCTTATTGTATATATCACAAGCATCGTAAATTGGACTTAAATAAGTTTTTGATCTGGTCTTTGTCTTAAAATTTTCATTTTTTAATTTTAGAGTTAAAGTATAGCCTGATATTTCTTTATAAATCAAATCCTCAGAAATTTCTTCAGAAAAATCTTTTAAATAATTCTTCAAAATATCACGAGAGCTTGTAATTTCAAAAGTGGTCTCTGTACCTAAACTTTTCCTAGTCACATTGGTTTCTACTTCTCTATTATCAATCCCCCTTATTCTGTCGTATATTTCCTCTCCCTTCTTTTTGAAAAGTTCTGTGAGAAAACTTTCGGGTAATTCATATAAATCACTTACCTTATTTATACCTAAACTCTTGAGTTTATTTTCAGATTTTCTGCCAATGCCGTGAACTTTATTTATATCCAAGGGCAATAATATATCTGGAATATTGTCTTTAGTAATAATTTTTATTCCGCAAGGTTTGTTCCAATCGCTGGCAAGCTTTGCCAAAAACTTATTATAACTAAGTCCTATACTTACAGTAAGTTTTGTCTTATCGAAGACTTCCTGTTGAAGCTTATAAATAATATCATTATTATAACCCAAACCAGTGATATCAAGATAACTTTCATCTATAGAAACTTTCTCTATTTTTGAAGAATAAGTTTTTAAAATATCAAAAACCTCTTTAGATTTTTCAAGATATCTTGGCCTTCTCATAGGTTTTATAATTAAATTGTCACATAAATTTTTTGCCATAAACATAGGCATAGCCGAATGTATATTATATTTTCTTGCCTCATAATTTGCAGTAGTGACTATACCATGATCACTCTTGCCGCCCACTACGACAGGTTTTCCTTTAATTGAAGGATCATCTATTTCTTCTACAGAGGCATAAAAAGCATCTATATCAACATGTAAAATAGTTCTCATTATATCACCATATATAAATAAATAATATTTAATAGTATTATATTAGCTAATTTTATCACAGAGGATAAAAAAACACTAGTTTGTTTTATGTAAACAATTTTTATATAAAAATTTAAATATGATTGATTTTTATTTTTGTAAATATTAAACTAAATAGTGGTAGTTAATTAAACTTTACAATAATTTACAAGGAGGATACTATGAAGTTTAAAAAAAGTTTTTTATACATATCAATTATATTCATAACAATCTCTTCACTTTTAGTAGCTTGTATAGACTCACAGAAGGGAAATGATACTAATTTAGCTGAGCAAAAATCAGAAAAAGAAGAGAAAAAAATCTATGCAAGTTTGACTGGAGAAGAAATACCAAAAGAAGAGTTAAATGAAAATAGAATTTTCGCTGTAATGCTTGATAATCACCCAGATGCCCAACCACAAGCAGGAATAAATGACACAGATATTCTATATGAATTTAAAGCAGAAGGTGAATTTACAAGATATTTAGGACTATTTAAATCCAAACTTCCAGATGCCAACATAGGCCCCGTTAGATCTGCTAGATCATATTTTGTGAGAGTCGCCAAAGAATATGATGCGATATATGCTCATTGGGGAGGCAGCCCTGAAGGGTATGCAGAAATCCCAAAAATTGGCGTAGATGATTTAGATGGAATTGCACTAGAAGGCATAAATTATTTTAGAAACAAAGATGTCAATAAAAAAAGACCTCATGATGGATACACTACTTTTAATGATTTGAAAAATGGAGCTGAAAAAAGAGGTTTTTCACTAAATTCAAATAATTCTTTCTGTCAGTTTGACCAAAGTGAAGATAAAGAAAAAATAAATTCCATAGAATCTATTGAATGTCCAAAGCTCACTTTAAATTTTTTCAAAACTTATATCGAAGAAATAAATTATCAACCAGAAACCGATGATTATACAATACTTAGAAATGGCGAAAAAATTATTGATGAAAACACTAAACTTGAATATAATCCTTCCAATATAATAATTCTGTTGGCTAATTCCAAAGTTACAGGGGCAAATGGTACACTTACAATTTATAATGTTGGAGAAGGCAATGGATATTTAATGACTCATGGAAAATTAGTTGAAATTAAATGGACCAAGGAAGATGAAACTGCAAAAACAAAATTTACATTAAAAGATGGCGGCGAGTTTTTCTTAAACCCAGGCAAAACTTTTATTGCAACAATTGACGACAATGAAAATTCAGTTGGTTATGAAAAACCTCAAACTGAATCAAATGGTGATGCAGAAATTAACAAATAATTCTAAAAGGGACTAAATTATCTAGTTCCTTTTTTAGTTTTAATTTTATATTTTTAATATCTAAAGTATTTGATACTATTATAAAAATCAAACCTCTTCCTTTTTTATATCATCAATCTTTGATATAATCACTAAGAAACTATTATTTACTGGAGAGATGAAATGAAAAAACAAGTTATACTTTATGATTTTGACAAAACTTTAATTGACAGCGAATCCATCATTCTATTGTGGAAATATGCCCTTCAAAAAAGAAGAATAAGTTATCTACAAATTCCTATAAAAGCTTTAAGTGGTTCTTTTGATTATCTTACTAAAAGAGATTTCAAATATGTAAAAAATTCTATGGTATCTGTCTTAAAATACTTATCAGAAAATGATTTGAGGGACTTTGTTTTGAATTATCTATATCCAAATCACTTTTATGTAGATGGAAAAAATGAATTCGCAAAACATGATAAAAATGCAATTAAAATTTTATGCTCTGCCTCTGCTACAAATTATCTAAAATATGTTGGAGAAATTTATGATTTCGACCACATTATCGGCACAAACTTGGACCATGAATTTAGAGTAGAGAGTGAAAATAATAAAAGAAAAGTTAAAGTAAATAATATTAAAGAATATCTAATCTTAAATAAATATGAGATTGATTACGAAAATTCTCGTGCTTATTCCGATTCTTTTAAGGACGACAGATATATGTTAGAGCTTGTGAAAAATAGATTCTTGATAAATTCAGATATTATAAAAAAAGGCTATGAAAATCTCACTTGGAGATAATCATAGCTTTATTTTTAAATTTCCAATAGATATGTTTCTATATTTTCCGCAATCCAATCATATGGCTTTTCTCCATAGAAAGAATAAACCTCATCTCCATTTTTGAAAAATACGGTTAAAGGCAATTGATAAATTTTATTGTCCTCTGCGAATTTTTTATTTTTATCGACATCCATATAATATGCAGAAATATTTTTAAATTCATTTTTAAGCATCGCTTCAATTACTTCCATCAGCGGCATACAGTGAGTACATCTTGCTGCTCCAAAAATACATATTGATAATTCTTTTTGCGAAATAATTTCTTTGAAGTTTTTACTATAAATGTTTTTAATGATACTTTGATTTTTCCTAATCATCTCTTTGTTTTCTGCTAAATCTGTCGGTGATTCTGACTCTTGAGAAAGCGGGTCAATGTCTTTTGATAAAACAGAGTTTCTAACATTTGTTGGTTCTATTGCTTTAAACTCTCCTGCACCTTTTAATCTATAATAAGACATGTCCTCTATCTCTTCTATATCATTTTCTTTCTCATCCACTCCAATATATTGATATGGATATCTGTAAACTCTATAAATCAAATTATTCCTTAGCATATTCTCGGTGTCTGTCCTATAAGGGCAAGTCCACTCCCAGACCACTTCTTTTTCTCTAGTTATTTCAATTGCCATACCTTCTGTAGCAAGAGTTATTAAAGTGTTTCCATTGGGAAGTCTTTGCAAATTACCTCCATAGGGCGAATAAAATTTATATCCATTTAATGGAATTGAATAACCAAAATCTCTTGGATCGACACTCCATATTTCACTTAAAGTAATGGGATTTATTTCTAAAATTCTAGAATAGTTTCTCACAAAGGGCAAAAGTCCCGTTGGTGAAGTAAGCGTTGGTGGTCCATATCCACAGCTGCCACCATTGTCAAAAATTAATAAATTCCCCTCCCCTAAAAGTCCTTTAGGTATAATACTTGCAAATGTGGAGCCTACAACAGGACCAATATTGTGAAAATCTGAAAAACTTGGCCCCAGTTTGTAGCAAATTCTAGATTTTTTCTTGTCAATTATTCCTATAATATTTGCAGCTCTTGCAGTAAATAAAATATTATCTGGGTGAAATCTAGTATCGCCTTGTTCATACCATTTATTTTCTCCAATAGTAGAAATTGAAGTTACATCTAAAAAATTACCCTTGGGTTTTTCTGTGATTCTAAGATTTGGATTTCTATATATTACATTCTTTGCTTCTTCCGAAAAACCAAGTTCATCAAAATGCTCACTAAAAGAAAATTTCCACAATATATTGCCTTCGTAATCAATTTCAAGAATTACATCATCTAGTAAGTCTTTGTCAGATATATCTGATTTAACTATTTCATCATGAACCAATAAAAGAGTATTTGGATTTTCAACATCTTTCTCGTTTGGATAAAAATATCCTACAGAATTTCCCTCTCTCTGGAAATCAGAATGAGCTTTCGCCATCCACTTTGGTGAATATCCTCTATCACTCATGTATTTAAAACCATCAAAATCAAATACAACTTCCCCATTTTTATTAAATTCTAATAAGTTTATACCATCACTTACTCCAAAATCTGAAGATCTGAAAGAAGAAATACTCATAATATTTCCATTTTTTAATAATTTTGCGGGCATGGGATTTACAGTATATCTATAAATTTCAGTACCATCCATTTTAGTTATTAATGCCCCATCTTTGGCTGTAGAAATTACATTTATACCATTGTAGCACTTATCTTTTTTGTATACTACTGTTCCTCTTGGATAAACTCTCATACACTACCTCTATTTCTAATATATCTTTCAGCAAATACAGTTGCAGTAGCGCCATCATTTGCCGCAGTAACAATTTGTCTAAGAGCTTTGTTTCTAACATCACCTGCTGCAAAAATTCCCGCAACAGATGTGCGCATAGTGTCGTCCGTTTTTATAAATCCATCTTCATCTAATTCTACGATATCTTTAACCAAATCTGTATTAGGACTCATTCCTGCAAATATAAAAACTCCATCAGATGAATGTGTGCTGTAGGTATTATCTTTTAAATTATATAATTCCAAACTTTCTACCTTGCCATCTCCATTAATTTTACTTAGCTTGGAATTCCATATAAAAGACACTTTCGGGTTTAATTTTATCTTTTGGACTTCTCTAGCATTTCCGTCAAATACATCTACATCATGCATTATTATCATGGTGATAGAATTAGTAAAATTAGATAGATAATCTGCCTCTTCTAGAGCTAAATCACCCGAACCCAAAATATGAATATCTTTATTTATAAAATAATCAGCATCGCAAGTAGCACAGTAACTAACTCCACTTCCTGTTAACTCACGTTCTCCTGGTACATCAATTACTTTTGACGAAGTTCCTGTTGCAATAATAATCGCTTTGGAATAATACACTTTTCTTCTTTTTGTAGTTACTTTAAAGATATCTCCATCTTTTTTGATGCTTTTAACAGTGCCATAAGTAAAATCATTGGTATCAAATGAAGCAGCATGCTTTCTAAATTCATCCACAATTTCTCTACCAGAACTTTCAACAAAACCAGGATAATTTATAACTTCGGCTGTATCGTTAATTCTACCTCCAAATGTAAATTCTTCTATCAAAAGAGTTTTTAAAAGAGCTCTACCAGCATAAATTGCAGCTGAAAGACCAGCAGGCCCTGCACCCACTATTATTAAATCATAATTCATAATATCACCTCAAATACTGTCCACAGGATTTTTTGGTGCTTTTTGTAAAATAGTAAACTTACCATTTTTATAACTAGCAATATTAAAAAATCCATTTCGCCTAACTCTATTAGTCCAAAAATTGTCAACAGATACATTCTCCATAATATTAAACATGCTAACTATAGTTACTCCGTGAGTTACCACCAAGATGGTATCTTTCTTTTCTGGATAAATTGCCTCCTCAAAAAATTTTTTAACTCTATTTTCTAAATCATAAATAGACTCTCCATCATCTCTTTTATAAGATGAGGGCGTTTCAAAATACATTTTGTGCAAATCCCTAAATTCTTCTTGAACTTGTGCTAATGTCTTACCTGACCAATTGCCCACATCAATCTCACGCAAGAGTTTAGTTTTTATTATTTCTTGGTCTGGGCAAATTAATTTACAAGTATCATAGGCTCTACCTAAATCAGATGAATAAACTTTGTCAAAGTGAATATCTTTACTCATCGCATGTAAATCTTTTGCCATTTGTATTCCATCTTCTGTAAGTGGAGAGTCAAGTTGTCCTTGAATGATACCTAGCTTATTCCACTTAGTTTCACCATGCCTAGTAAAGTAAATTTTCATTTTTCCTCCATAGTAATAGCGATATCTCGTGCTTTTTTTGTAATTGTATTTGGATATCTTAAATTCTCTAATATAGCTATAGCATTTCTTGTCCTTGCCGGTCCCTCTTTTAAAATATAATCAAAGTTTATATCTCCATCTATAATATGCTCTTCAAAATGCATATTTTTAAAATCATCTTCTAAAAGTACAGTTAGTTCAATATCATGTGTTGCAGCAATCACATAATTATTTTTAGAAAGAAATTCCAATGTAGCAGTAGCTGCAGAAATTCTGTCAATAGTATTTGTCCCTCTAAATATTTCATCTAATAGTATAAGTTTTTTCTCGTCATTTTTAATCATTTCACCAATAGCTTTCGATTCAGCCATAAAGTATGACAAGTTCTTAGTTATAGAATCAGAAATATCAATAGCTGAAGTAATTATTACAGGTTCTATTTCGAGACTTTCTCCAAAAAAAATACCAAAACTAAGTGCAAACACTGCATTGATTCCACAAGTTCTTAAATAAGTCGATTTACCAGAAGCATTTGAACCTGTTAGAAGAATTGATTTATTTAAGTTCAAATCATTTGGCACTGCACTTTTAAGAAGTGGATTATATAAATCTATACCCCTTATATTATCTGAAAAGATCGCATCTTTAGTATCATAAGCTTTTGAAATAGAAATTATTGCAATTTCGGCATCAATCTTTCCTAATAGATAATAGAGTTTTTTAATATCTTCTTTATAAATTTTAAAATACTTTTGAGAATTTGAATATTTTCTAGCTTCAGACAAGAACAATATATTTTTATAAGTTTCCGCAAAGTCAAGCTGAGGATTCCCAGTAAAATATCCAAAAGATCTTAGAGTACTTTTTAGGGGTTTAATTTCTTTTAAAATACTTCTTAGCTCAGATAATTCCTCTCCAAAAATTACATCATTTGATTTGGTCAACTTGTCAGCGACAAAAATAATATTTTTTATCTTTATCAACGCATTTAATTTCCCCAAAGTTTTTTTATTAAATTCTTTATAGATATATACATTAGTTGCAATTAATAAAAGTGACACTATTGCAGCCTTATTTTTAAGAAATATTATAGCCACGATTATATACAATAAAGTAAAAGAGAAAATCTTAGTAGCAATCTCTAGTCCTTTTTCTATTTCTACATCTTCTTCGATAAGTCCTAATACATTTTCTTTGAAATATCCCACATTAGAAAGAGCAAACTGTATATTTCTAATGTCTTTTTCTTTATCTTTATACATATTTCGCTTATTTTGCATCTCTTGTAAGATACTAGAATTTAGAATTAAATTTCTAATTCTATAATAAAAATATTCTATACCCATTTGAGATGCACAGTGGTTCATCTCTTTAATTATCTCATCTAAATTTAAATCATTATAAGTAATATCAGTTAAATTACCACCAAGTCTATTGTAAATTCCATCAATTGGCCCCTTAAATTTTTCAGAGTGAACTTTGCCAAAATTTTCTTTTATATGTAAATAAATTTCCCTTTCTCTTTTCTTTCTTTCAATGTAATCGTATCCAATAACAATTGCCGTGAACACAATAAATAAAATTATGGGAGTGTAATATTTTTCCATCTAAATCCTCCTAAGTAAAACATATAGTATATATTATACCCTAAATAATTATTACATTAAAGAAATTAAAAAAGGCTACCTAAAAGGCAGCCTCAAAGAAAAATAAATTATTTTCCAAAAATTTCATCTAAGTTGTTAAGAACAACATTTCCTATATCGTCTTGAGCATCGTGAGTTGAACCACCAATGTGTGGAGTTACATAAACTCTATCAAGTTCGAATAGAGGGTTATCTACAGGAACATCTTGAGTATCTAATCCACCGCTTCCTAGTTCATTAGAAAGTGTATCAAGGTTAGCTCCACCTAATTTACCATTTTTGATATATTCGTAAAGAGCTTCTTCGTTTACAATTCCACCACGAGCAGCATTTATAATGCAAGCTCCGTCTTTCATTTCTTCAAATTCTTTTGAAGAGAAAAGATCTTTAGTATCTGGTGTTAGTGGCATGTGTAGAGTGATAATGTCAGATTCTTTAACAATTTTGTCAAAGTCAACAAGTTCTACATAGTCAACTTTAATATCAGCTGGTGTAAGGAATGGGTCATAAGCAAGAACATCCATATGGAATACATGTGCTATTTCTGCAACTCTTCTTCCAATTGCTCCAAAACCACAGATTCCTAGAGTTTTATTTCTAAGTTCTCTACCAATCCATCTGTATTTGTTCCAGATTCCACCTTTAACTTCATTTTGTGCTTGAACAGAGTTTCTGTATAGGTCAAGCATTTTAGCGAAAACAAGTTCAGCTACTGCGTTTGCGTTTTGTCCTGGTGAGTTTTTAACAGGAATTCCTTTTTCTTTTGCATATTCAAGGTCAATGTGGTTAGTTCCAGTTGAACCAACAAAAATTGCTTTTAAATTTTTAGCAGCATCAAGAACTTCTTTGTTGATGAATGGGTCAACTCTCATGATTAAAATATCATAAGGTTCAATAATTTCAGCTAACTTTTCTGAAGTAGGAAGCATAACTTTATCATATTCAATGCCTCTTTCTTCTAATCCTTTGTCAATTAATTCTGACATATAATCTACAATTAACGCTTTCATAAAATCCTCCTCTATGTATTTCTTCTACGATTACATTTTAATAGATAAAAAAATGTTTTTCAAGATATATTACATCTAATTGACATGAAAATGATATTTTAATCAAAAGCATCTTGAAAAACACTATTTAGTTACTTTAAGTTAATACATTACATTTGTTTTTACAATATTAGTCATAACTTTTATTGATTTATATATTTTATAATTATTAATAAATAGTTTTACATAATTTTCATTTAATTTTCTGGAGGTGTAATATGTGCAAAAGTCTTTGAATTTGATTATGTGGCAATATCCTTCAAAGTCCAATATATTTTATAGAATTCTAATTCATAGCTTTATTATTTTTTTGACAATAGGTTGGGGATATTTTTTTTGATATTGAATTAAATATTACTTTTATAAAGGTTATACTTCTTATTTATACTTATATTAGTTTTTTATGTTTTGTTCCTACTCTGTTGACCATACTTCATCTTGAAAATGATAAAAGCAGATATTTATTTATTTTATATATATTATTTGGCTACGCTTTAGCCTTTGTAAGTATATTTATATTGATTTATTTAATAAAAAAAGATTTAGTATAAGATTTAAGGATTAAGTACTTACTCGATACACAAAAACCACCAGACCATAGCACAATAAACAGGTTTAGTCAGAAAATCGTAGAATTAACACCAAATATACTTAATCAAATGGTGCAGATTCTAATAGAAGAAAATCAAATAGATTTATCCAGTATCTACATAGATGGAACAAAGCTAGAATCTTATGCTAATAGGTATAGCTTTGTATGGAGAGGTAATATAGAAAAATTTCAAGAAAAGCTAAGAGTAAAAGCCATAAAACAATTAGGACTTAACGATAATTTGACCTCAGAAGAAGTCTTGGAAGCAGTAACCATCATTTTTAATGAAGTATCAAAAGAAGGAATATATATTTCAGAAACAGTCCAATACTATAGAGAAATATCCTTGAAAAATATAACATCACCAGAAGGGATAGAAGAAAGAATAAATAGGACAATCTAAGCAGAAGGAGCATTCTCTAAAATTAAAGATGCTTTATCATATAAAAGATTTAAACATAAAGGAAAATCGAAATAAACCTTTTAGCCATAGCATTGAACCTAAATAAATTAGAAACAAAAATAATAAAAAATAATTTAGAAATCATAAAATACAAAGCTGCTTAAGAAAAATTTTTTCAAAAGTATAGCTTTATTAAGTGCACCCATTTTTAAGAGAAAAGGGCTAAATTTATCTAAAGAATATTTTAAAACCAAAAAACAAAACAGCTAAACGTAAACACTTGATAAAAAAGGTGATGTACAGAGTAGAATCATCTATTCTGCAACATCACCTAATTAATTTAATATTTATCTAATAAACGGAAATTATCTATTAATAGTACTGTACTATTAATAGCATTTTATCCAATGTCTTGTTTTATACCATCTAAAGTATTTCAATTATTCATTTTAAATACTTTAGATACATTTTTTAGTCATGAAAAGTCTATTTACTTTTACAAAGACTCCATCTTTGATAAAATCATAAAATAATGCAGATACATTTATTTAACTATTCTTGATATTCTTTTTAAGACTTTTTATAACTCTATACCCCACGATAATTGTGATTATTGCAGTTATAAAATCTGCTGCCGGAGCGGAATATAAAAGCCCTTCTAATCCAAAAAAATGTGAAAATATATATGCGAAAGGAATAAGTAATATAACTTGTCTTAAAAGTGCAATGAGTATTCCTTTTTTAGCAAGTCCTATTGATGTCAAAAATCCCATAGTCACGGGCTGAATTCCAATTATGAAAACGAAGAATAAGAATATTCTAAAAAATTTAACTCCAAAATCATAATACAGTTCACTTCCTCCTCCAAATAGTTGCAAGATTTGTCGTGGAAATATTTGGAATATCAAGAATGAAATTACTGATACAATTAATGCTTTTTTTATTGCATCTAAATATACAGCTATCACTCTGTTATATTTTTTTGCACCATAGTTAAATGACGCAATTGGCTGTAATCCTTGGGATAGTCCAATATGAATTGAGAAAAATATCATATTGACTTTCATCACAATACCCACTGCCGCCAATGGAATATTTGCACCATATTCTGAAAGACTTCCATAATATCTATAAAAATTATTCATCACTACTTGCACAACAAGTATTGCCACTTGATTAAAACCACTTGCTGAACCTAGTTTTATAATATTTATAGCATAATCTGTGTTGAGTTCAAAAAATTGATTTTTAAGGTTTACTGATTTGAATCTATTTTTAAAATAATAAATAACCATTAGAGATGATATTACCTGACTAATAACCGTTGCAAGTGCAGCACCACTCATTCCCATATCAAATTTAAAAATAAAAATTGGATCTAGAATTATATTCGTAATTGCACCTACAACCATTGCATACATTGAATATTTAGGTGAGCCATCTGCTCTAATAAGGGTGGAGCCTACATTTACAAATATTAGAAATATAAATCCAATTGATGTAATAGATATATATTCAATTGCATACTCCATTAATTCTTCCGTTGCTCCAAAAGAAATCAAAAGTGGTTTCATAAATATTCTTGTGATAATTGTCAGTAGTACAGAAAGTGTTATGGCTAAAGTAATTCCATTTCTAATATAATGTTTGGCACGTTCATAGTTCTCTTCACCTAGTGATATATTAAAATTTGCTGCTGCACCTATTCCACAAGTAAGAGCAATGGCGATACATATCGTAGTAAGTGGGAAAGCTACATTTGTAGCAGCATTTCCAAGAATTCCAACAGAATTTCCTATAAAGATTTGATCTACTATATTATAAAATGCTGAAATAATCATTGCCAAAATACTTGGCACTGCAAATTTCATCAAAAGTTTTGATATGTTTTCTGTTCCTAAAATATTTTTTTCTTCCAATAATATTCACCTTTTCTAAATAAAGACAAATTTGTTTATTAATAATATCACTAAAAATTTGATAAAGTCCATATAATTGTGTAAAAAGAATAGGTCATTTGAAACCAAAACTGGTACAATGTTTTTAAGCAAAAAATAAAACAACCAGGAGGA